>JAGWVG010000091.1 GCA_018970965.1 Alphaproteobacteria bacterium
GCACCGGCCTGAGAAAATGAACGCCTTCACATCTGAGATGATGAAGGAAATGATCGACGCTTTTGATCGCGCCGATAGCGATGATGCTGTTCGTGCGGTGATTGTCACAGGCTCTGGCGAGAAAGCCTTTTGTGCGGGGGCAGATTTGTCTGCCGGCGGTGCGACCTTTGATTATGCCAAGCGCGGTGACCGCGATGACAATGCGTCTGCTGTCAAAAATGATGGGAGTGTCGATCTCAGCCATGAAGGCGCGCGCGATGGCGGTGGCCGTGTGACGCTGCGCATCTTTAACTGCAAAAAGCCCGTAATTGGGGCAATTAATGGCGCGGCGGTCGGCATTGGCGTGACGATGCAATTGCCTATGGATATCCGCATTGCCAGCAGCACCGCACGCTTTGGCTTTGTCTTTGCCCGGCGCGGTATTGTGCCTGAAGCGGCGTCCAGCTGGTTCTTGCCGCGCCTTGTTGGCATCAGTCAGGCCTTGGAATGGTGTTATTCTGGCCGTGTCTTTGGCGCGGAAGAGGCGTTGAAAGGCGGTCTGATCCGCTCAATCCACGCGCCTGAAGATTTGCTTCCCGCGGCACGCGCTTTGGCGCAGGAATTAACGGCCGAAAGCGCGCCCGTTTCCATCGCGCTGACGCGGCAGATGATGTGGCGGATGCTGGGTGCGCCGCACCCGATGGAAGCGCATAAGCTGGATAGTCGTGCCATTTGGTCACGCGGCGCGGCGGGCGATGCCAAGGAGGGCGTCACATCCTTCCTTGAAAAGCGTCCCGCGGCCTATCCCGACAAGGTGAGCGAACACATGCCGCACTTCTCGCCGTGGATGGATGAACCCAAATATGGGTGAGGGGGCGATGGTGCTCCGGGTTAACCCCGGAGCACGCTGATCTCGCTCAGTTCTTTTTGGGCGGCCAAGGGAAAAAGGACGAGGTCTGGCGGAGATACGCATCATAGCCAGGCCGGTTCTTCTTCAAGCGATGCTCCAGCATGGGCACACCTGATACGCGCGTCAGGAGGAAGGTGATAAGAAGCGGCCCAATCAGGCTAATCAGCCCCAAAGGCGCCCCAAGCGCGATGATGCCCAATCCCCACCATGTGCAGGCATCGCCGAAATAATTGGGGTGGCGGGTGTAGCGCCATAAGCCCGTATTAAGCACTTTTCCGCGGTTTTCCGGATTGCTGAGAAAGAGCTTGAGCTGCGCGTCCCCAATGGTTTCAAACAAGATGCCAATGGCGGCCAAAGCCATGCCCAGCCAAGTTAACGGCGTTAAGTCTGCGGTTTCCCCCGGCATTTGCCCGAGTTGCGCGGGTAGGCAGACGATAAACAGCAGCACGAATTGCATCAGGAAAACCTGGATAAAACTTGCCTTTGCAAAACTCCATCCGCGCTTATCCATCAGGCGGCCCAATATCGCTGCATAACGCGGGTCGACCCCATGGGCACGCCAGCGTGTGAACAGGTGGGCTGACAAGCGCAGGCCCCAAATTGCAGTCAGCGCGAAGAGCGCGACGCTGCGTGGGCCATGATCTCCCATTGTGGCAAAGCTGGTCGCGGCCAGCATGACCATTCCGAAGGACCAGAAGCTATCAATGACCGACACATCCCGGATGCGCACGCAATAGGCCCAAAGCGCCAACATGGTGACAGCCAAAAGGCCAGCGTTAATTGTGAGAAGCTCAGACCAACCCATTTTGTCCCCCCGAAAGAATTTTTATCAATTTCATCCACGATATCCCCGTTATCCACAGGCGCAAGAGGGTCTTTAGCGTTTGACCGACTCAGCAAGGCATGAGAGCCTCCTTCTTACAGACAAAGTGAAAGACCAAGAGAAATCAAGGACTTAGCAGAGTTTGTTCGATTTTGATCTGAAGTTTAGAAGGTTAAACTTCTAGAGGCGGATGAAAAAAATCGGGAGGCCAAGCAAAGGCACGGCACGCAGGCGCAAGCCAAGGTGGGGCCCAGTCCGGAGCAAGGCTGACGCAGGCAGAACAGCCGAAAGGACGATCTGTTTGCAAATCACGCGCTGACGCGGCGATGGACGCAAAGGCCCAAAAGGCTGGAGGCAGAGATCAAAGCATCACACGTAGTGAGGGCCGGCGGCAGCGCTGGCCCTCATTTGCTTTTGGGGGAAGGGCCCAGCTTGTCAGGTTGGACGGGCGACCCGATCAGCCACCCGCCAAACCTTTTGCTTAAGCCTTGAAATCGCGCGCAATCGCGCCCTTGGTGGTTTTGCCATAAGGCGGCAACAGGCCTGCCAACTTGGCGACATTGATCTTGGGTTGGTGATAAACGCTTTTGGCGTGGCTAAACGTCTTAAAGCCATCAAAGCCGTGATACGCGCCCATCCCTGAGGGGCCAACGCCGCCAAAGGGCAGTTCTTCGTTCGAGATGTGGAAGATCACGTCGTTCACGGTCACACCGCCCGAAATCGTGCGATCAAGGACTTGGCGCTTTTCGCCGCCATCCTCGCCGAAATAATAAAGGCCAAGCGGGCGATCATGCGCGTTCACATAATCAATTGTTTCCTCGATCCGCTCATAGGTTTTGATGGGCAGGACGGGTCCAAAAATTTCTTCCTGCATCACCTTCATGTCATCCGTTGGGTTGCGCACGAGGTAGAGCGGCATCTTGTTGCGGTTCGATGAGCCAAAATCTTCATTCGCCGGATTGACCTCGATCACTTCAGCGCCTTTGGCGCGCGCATCATCCAGATAGCCCGTCAGGCGATCGCGGTGACGGCTGTTGATGACCGAGGTATAGTCTGGGTTTTCAAGCAAGGTCGGGTACATGACTGAGACGGCCTTGGTCATGCCTTCAACCACCTCAGCTTCCTTCTCGCGGGGCACCATAAGATAATCGGGCGCCAAGCAGATTTGCCCGGCATTGAGCATCTTGCCCAACGCAATGCGCTGGGTGGCGCTTTCGATATTGGCAGAGCGGCCAATGATCGTGGGGGACTTGCCCCCCAGTTCCAGCGTCACAGGCGTCAAATTGTCGGCTGCCGCATGGAGGATGTGCTTACCAATGCCCGTCGCACCCGTGAAAATCAGATGGTCAAATGGCAAAGCGGCAAAGGCTTGGCCGACATCGGGGCCCCCCGAATAAAATACGGCTTCTTCCGCCGCGAAATATTTGGGGCCAATCTCTTCAAACAGCGCCGCAACAGTGGGCGTATATTCCGATGATTTCACCATGACCCGGTTGCCGGCAGCAAAGGCGCCCGCCATCGGACCCATTGTGAGCTGAACCGGGAAGTTCCACGGCGAAATAATGCCAACCACGCCCTTGGGTTGATATTCAATAACGGCCTTGGCGCCCAAAAGGCCCAGTGGGAAAGTGGGCTTGCGCTTTTCAGGCTTCATCCATTTATCGAGCTGTTTGATGGAATATTTGAGCGTGTGGATCGACGCGACAATATCAGTCATCATCGATTGTTCGGTGCTGCGATGGCCAAAATCTTCTGACAGCGCTTTGCAGAAGGCCTCGCCATGATCGACCATCATCGCAATGGCGCGCTTCAGCCGATCTTTGCGGACCGAAGCCGGTATCGGCAATTCTGCGGTAAAGGATGCGCGCTGGGCGTTGAGCGCGGCCAACATCTGGTCTTTGGTAACGGCCATGGCAATCTTCTCCTCAAATATATATTTTCAGAAAAGATGATGGCCTGACCTGCGCGCAGGCGCAATAGGTGGGTTGCAAAAGAGAACGTGGTTTTTAGCCTCTTTTGGGCAGGTTGGCGGCGTTGCCCTTAGTTCGCGCCCCAGAGATGGGCAGTCTGAATATAGCCAATCCGCCCGCCAGCATCGAATTTGCACCATCCTTGCGCACATTCTGTCACTTTGCCGACAACGCCCGGCGCGGCGCGCCAAACGATCCGCGCGGTCTCATTGGGGGCTTCGCGCATGGGTCGCACTTCGCCAATCACAATGCCAGATCGTTTGTCTGAAATCAGATTGGCTTGCATCCAGCCTTGGGTGCCATCGGGATCTTCCACCTTGCGCCAGCTGGGATAGGTGGCGACGACTTTTACGGGCAGGCCCGCGCGTTGGTAAAACCAAACAACTGGAAATTGCTGACCCGGCCCCGTGCGCATGCGCGCCTTGCTGGGGCCAATAGAGGCCCAATAAGGGGGCTTGTTTTCCGCAATGGCCATACTGGGCAATAAGCAGAGCAGGCTGGCAATGATGATGTGGCGCAGATGCGTCATTGAAAAGTCCCAAGCGTATTTTGACGTCTTTAGCCAAAAGCCTTGGTGCTATTCAACCTGTGCTTGCAGCTTTCAGCATCCCGGCTTAGCGATAGGCTATGACTGTGCCTGATCGTCCCGCCCGCCCCAAGATTATCGTCACCCGCGAATTGACCGATGGCGTCATGCAGCGGATGGATGAGTTGTTTGAGGCCCAACTGAACCGAGAAGACCGCGCCTTGACTCGCGCGGAGTTGGAAGCCGCCGTTGCGGATACGGATGTGCTGGTGCCAACGATTACAGACCGGATTGATGCAGATCTTATTGCCAAGGCAGGCCCGCGGTTAAAGCTGATTGCCAATTTTGGCGTGGGGGTGGACCATATTGACCTTCACGCCGCGCGGGAGCGGCGCATTCTGGTCACCAATACGCCCGGCGTGTTGACTGAAGATACAGCGGACATGACCATGGCGTTGATCCTGTCAGTGCCGCGTCGCTTGGGCGAGGGAGAAAAGCTGATCCGCGGCGGCGCATGGGATGGGTGGAAGCCCAGCGGCATGTTGGGCCATCGCGTCAATGGGAAGACGTTAGGAATTGTGGGCATGGGCCGTATTGGACGCGCGGTGGCGCGCCGTGCCCAGGGCTTTGGCATTCGTACGATCTACCATAATCGTCACCGCTTGCCCGAAGGCGTCGAGGCAGAGCTTGGCGCGCGTTTTGTTGATTTGGACACGCTGTTCAGCCAGTCAGATATTATCTCGCTCAATTGCCCGCACACGCCCGAAACGCACCATCTGGTCAATGCCAATCGTCTAAGCCAGATGCGGTCAGATGCCTATTTGGTGAACACCTCGCGCGGCGAAGTGATTGATGAAGATGCGTTGATTGCCGCGCTGCAATCAGGCCAGATCGCGGGCGCGGGGCTGGATGTTTATGTCAATGAGCCGCATGTCGACGCGCGCTTGCTTGATTTGCCCAACACGGTGCTGCTGCCGCATATGGGCTCTGCCACATATGAGGGCCGCGCTGCGATGGGAGAGCGCGTCATTGCCAATATCCGCGCGTGGGTGGATGGCATCCGCCCGCCCGATCAAGTTCTGGAAGGCTGGGATTAAGGCGTAAAGGTTAGCGCGCGGTGCTGGCCAGCGCGTCGAACAGCTTCTTGCCGTCCAGCCCGCCATGCGCCGCTTCGCTCCGACGTTCCGGGTGCGGCATCATGCCCAGCACATTGCCCGCTTCGTTTAACACGCCCGCAATGTCGCGCGCCGAGCCATTAACGGCCTCTGCATAGCGGAAGGCCACACGGCCTTCGCCCTCCAGCCGATCCAGCGTCTCGGCATCGGCAAAATAATTGCCATCATGATGCGCTACGGGAATGAGGATTTCCTCATTGGCATCATAAAGGCTGGTGAAGGCCGACTGCGTATTGGCAACTTTCAGCCGCACATCGCGACAGACAAATGAAATGCCGGCATTGCGCATCAAGGCGCCGGGCAACAGGCCCGTTTCAGTCAACACCTGAAAGCCATTGCACACGCCAAAAACATAGCGGCCTTGGGCTGCCGCGTCCGATACCGCCCGCATGACGGGCGATTGCGCAGCCATCGCGCCTGAGCGCAGATAATCGCCATAAGAAAAGCCGCCCGGCACACCAATGATATCAACGCCTGCAGGCAGGCTTGTTTCCTGGTGCCACACCATATGTGGCTTTTTGCCTGTTGCTTGTTCAAAAGCCACCGCCAGATCGCGGTCGCAATTGGATCCGGGAAAAACGATGACGGCGGTTTGCATCAGGCGCGCTCAATCCGGAAGTTTTCAATCACTGTATTGGCCAGAAGCTTGCGGCACATATCTTCAATTTCGGCATCGCTGGTGCCATCGGCCAAATCGAGTTCAATCATTTTGCCCGCACGGACATCATTCACGCCCGAAAAGCCAAGGCCTTCAAGCGCGTGGTGGATCGCCTTGCCCTGCGGATCAAGAACACCGTTTTTGAGGGTGATGGTGACGCGGGCTTTCATCGCGGGCGAGTCCTTCGTGAAAATCAGTGGATGGCCGCGCCTATGCCCGCGCGCGCGGGTAAGAGCAAGGTTATGTTTTTGCGCCGCAGGTAGAACAGGCCGGGTCTTTGGGCAGACGGATGGCGCGTAACGACAGCTCCAGCCCGTCGACCAGCTGTAATTTACCCGCTGGATCCACACCAAAGCCCGTGACGCAGCGGATGGCTTCCATCGCGGCCATGCTGCCCATCATGCCAACCATAGCACCCAGAACGCCAATATCGGCGCAGCTATCGCAATCATCAGCGTCATGCGCATCGCCGACAAAACAGCGATAGCAAGGCTTGTCCTCTTCCCAGCCGCGAAACACGCCCAATTGGCCTTGAAATTGGCCAATCGCGGCAGACACCAGAGGGATATGCGCGGCATTGGCAGCATCGGAAACAGCCAGCCGAGTGGCGAAATTATCTGATCCATCAATCACAACGGATATGCCGTTCAGCAAGGCGGGCATTTGGTCCGTTGTGACGCGGGTTTGAAGAGGGGTCACCATTACATGCGGATTGAGCGCCTTGGCCCGCACGGCCGCCAATTGTGCCTTGGGCTGGCCGACATCTTCAGTCGTGTAGAGGGTCTGGCGCTGAAGGTTGGACAGGCTGACCACATCATCATCGACGATGGTCAGCGCCCCGACGCCGGCGGCCGCGAGATATTGGATCACGGGCGAACCAATGCCGCCCGCACCAATGACCAGCATATGCGCGGCTTTGA
>JAGWVG010000092.1 GCA_018970965.1 Alphaproteobacteria bacterium
GTTGATAGCGCTTGGCCAGGGCCACAATGGGTTTGGGCATTGTTGCGGAAAACAGCAAAGTCCGACGATCTTGCGGGGTCGCATCCAGAATTTCTTCCAGATCATCGCGAAAGCCCATGTCGAGCATTTCATCGGCCTCATCGAGGACCACAAAGCGCAATGACGTCACATCCAGGGCGCCGCGTTCCAAATGGTCGCGCAGGCGGCCCGGTGTGCCGACAATGATGTGCGTGCCGGCATACAGCGCCCGGCGCTCTTTCGACGGGTCCATGCCGCCGACACAGGTCGTGATGCGTGCGCCTGTGCCTTCAAACAACCAGACCAATTCGCGGCTGACTTGCAGCGCCAACTCACGCGTTGGGGCAATAACCAAAGCCAGTGGCGCCCCAGCGCGTGCGAAGACAGGGGCATCTGCCAACAAGTCCATGCCCATCGACAAGCCAAAGGCAACGGTTTTGCCAGAGCCAGTGCGCGCTGAAACAATCAAATCCCGCCCTTGCGTCTCAGGCTCAACCACGGCGGCCTGTACGGCGGTCAGCGAGTCATAGCCGCGCGCAGAAAGGGCCGCCTGAAGCGGGGACGGAATCAAAGGGGACATCATGATGAAAACAGCCTGTTCATTAGGAAGAGCAGCCCGTTGCCACTCATAATTATGGCCAAAAGGCCCGTGCGCTCTGCGCCCGATGCGGCAGCCTTAGCGACAAATCGCCGCTAAGGCCACCATCAACTTGATTTGCGCATTTTATTCCCAGCGCGACACAGCAATGCGATCAGCCAATGGATTGTTTAATCGCCATCAAAGCCTCGGCCGATTTGCTGCCATCTGGGCCGCCGCCTTGGGCCATCTCCGGCTTGCCGCCACCGCCTTGGCCACCGAGCGCCTCAACACCCTTGCGCACCAAATCAACCGCGCTGAACCGCGTGGTCAGATCATCCGTGACAGCCACAAGCACCGAGGCCCGCCCGTCATTCACAGTCACAAAAGCCGCAATGCCCGAACCCAGCTTAGATTTGGCATCATTGGCCAAACCACGCAGTTCCTTTGGATCAAGCCCGTCAAAGCTCTGCCCCAAGAACATCACGCCATGAACATCTTCGGGCTCAGCAGCAGACGCACCGCCCCCGCCCAACGCCAGCGCTTTTTTGGCCTCGGCCAAATCCTTTTCCAGCTTGCGGACAGTTTCTGCCAGGCTGGCGACACGCGCCGGCACTTCATCAGGATTTGCACGCAATTGTGCAGCAACGTCTTTCAGCTTGTCTTCCCGATCGGTCAGCCACAGCCGGGCGGCCTCCCCCGTCATCGCCTCGACACGACGCACACCCGCGGCAACGGCGCCTTCTGACACAATTTTAAACAGCGCAATATCACCCAAGGCGTTCACATGCGTGCCGCCGCACAACTCAACAGAAAAGGCGCGGCCATCATGGCGTGGCCCCATCGTCAACACGCGCACCTCATCGCCATATTTTTCACCGAAGAGCGCAAGCGCACCGGCAGCAATGGCATCATCTGGCGTCATCAGGCGCGTCGTGACGGCCTCGTTGCCGCGAATTTCGGCATTCACCTCAGCTTCAATCGCCGCGATATCTTCAGGCGAAAGCGCTGAAGGATGAGAAAAGTCAAAGCGTAGCCGGTCCGCCGCAACCAAACTGCCCTTCTGCGTCACATGCGCACCCAAATGATTGCGCAGCGCCGCATGCAATAAGTGCGTGGCTGAGTGATTGGCGCGGATGCGATTGCGGCGATCCCCATCCACCGAAAGGTGAACCGTTTGGCCAACCGAAAGTGAACCGCCGGTGATGACTGCATGGTGCGCATGAAGCCGGCCCAAAGGCTTGGCCGTGTCCTCCACCTCAGCGATCAGGCCTTCATCCCCCCGAATGGTGCCGGCATCGCCTGTCTGACCACCGCTTTCGCCATAAAAGGGCGTTTGGTTGGTCAGAACAACCACCTTGTCCCCGGCCTTTGCGCTTTCAACCCGCTGACCATCTTTCACCAGCGCGACCACTTGGCCCTCGCCTTCGGTGCTTACATAGCCCGTAAATTCGGTGCCGCCCAATTCATCGGCAATATCGAACCAAATCTCGTCTGAGGCCGTTTCGCCAGAGCCTTTCCAAGCGGCACGCGCCATCGCCTTTTGGCGCGCCATGCCATCTTCAAAGCCTGCCCGGTCGATACCCAAACCTTGTGCGCGCAGCGCATCCTCGGTCAAATCATAGGGGAAGCCATAAGTATCATAGAGCTTAAACGCGGTATCGCCCGGCAGAACATCGCCCGCCTTCATCGACGCCGTGGCTTCATCCAGCAGCTTCAGCCCCTTATCAAGCGTTTGGCGGAAGCGTGTCTCTTCCTGCAACAAAGTCGCTTCAACCAGCGGTTGTGCCCGCAGCAATTCTGGATAAGCGGCGCCCATTTCCGCCACGAGCGACCCGACCAAACGGTGCATCAAAGGCTCTTTGGCACCCAATAAATGCGCATGGCGCATCGCGCGACGCATGATGCGCCGCAGCACATAACCGCGCCCTTCATTGGAGGGCAGAACACCATCCGCAATCAAAAAGCCCGAAGCACGCAAATGATCCGCAATCACGCGGTGCGATGCCTTCATTGCGCCGTTGGGATCGCTCTTGGTGAGCTCTGCGGACTCGCCAATCAGCGTCTTAAACGTATCCGTGTCATAATTGTCATGCACGCCCTGCAAGACGGCGGCGATGCGCTCTAACCCCATGCCTGTATCAATTGAGGGCCGCGGTAATGCGGTGCGGCTGCCATCTGCCGCTTGGTCAAACTGCATGAACACGAGGTTCCAAATTTCGACAAAGCGATCGCCATCCTCATCGGGGCTGCCCGGAGGGCCGCCGGGGATATGATCGCCATGATCATAGAAAATCTCGCTGCACGGCCCGCAAGGCCCCGTATCCCCCATTGACCAGAAATTATCGCTGGTGGGGATGCGGATGATGCGGCTTTCGGGCAGGCCCGCGATTTTGAGCCACAAATCAAAAGCTTCATCATCAGTGTGATAGACTGTGACTGTGAGGCGGTTGGGGTCGAGCCCCCATTCCTTCGTCGTCAGGCCCCACGCCAATTGGATGGCTTGTTCTTTAAAATAATCCCCGAACGAAAAATTGCCGAGCATCTCAAAGAAAGTGTGGTGCCGCGCTGTATAGCCGACATTGTCCAAATCATTATGCTTACCGCCTGCGCGGACGCATTTTTGCGACGAGGCCGCAGTCGAATAAGGCCGATTTTCTAACCCAGTGAACACGTTTTTAAACGGAACCATGCCCGCATTGGTGAACATCAAGGTCGGATCATTATGCGGCACCAGGGGCGCAGAGGCGACGCGCTCATGCCCGTTGGCGGCAAAATAGTCGAGAAAGGACCGGCGGATATCGTTTGTCGAAGTCATATCCAAATGCGCTTAGGCGAGGCTTGGCCGCTACTCAAGCACGACATGCGCCCCTTTGGCCCAATTTGCGCAGAACACCGCTTAGTCTGCCCCGCAGAGATGTAAAAAGGCCCGCCAAATAGGCGGGCCTTTCGAAGCGTGAGACGCGAGACCATCATCTGATCCAGAATGCCGGGCGATCGATCCCAGCAAACGGCTTAGAGATCGTCGTCCGCCTCTGGTCCAACCATCAAGCCTTCCGCCACCTCTTCGGTGCGGCCGCGGATTTGCTGCTCCAGCTTGTCCGCCATTTCGGGGTTTTCCTTTAAGTAGGTCTTGGCATTTTCCCGACCCTGCCCGATGCGGATCGAGTCATAGCTGAACCAAGCACCTGATTTTTCAACGACGCCAGCTTTGACGCCCAAATCAAGGATTTCGCCAGTCTTGGAAATGCCTTCGCCATACATAATGTCGAACTCAACCTGCTTGAACGGCGGCGCGACTTTGTTCTTCACCACCTTCACACGGGTCGTGTTGCCGACAATATCTTCACGATCCTTAATCTGGCCCGTGCGACGAATATCGAGACGCACCGATGCGTAGAATTTCAACGCATTGCCACCCGTTGTTGTTTCCGGAGAGCCGTACATCACACCAATTTTCATACGGATTTGGTTGATGAAAATTACCAGACAGCGCGAGCGGTTGATCGATCCCGTAATCTTACGCAGCGCTTGGCTCATCAAGCGCGCCTGAAGGCCCACATGGCTGTCACCCATTTCGCCTTCAATTTCAGCACGGGGCACCAAAGCCGCAACCGAATCGATCACCAAAACGTCAATCGCGTTGGAACGGACCAAAGTATCCGCAATTTCCAACGCCTGCTCGCCCGTATCGGGCTGAGACACGATCAGCTCATCAATGTTGACGCCCAACTTCTTGGCATAAATGGGGTCCAACGCATGTTCAGCATCGATAAACGCAGCCGTGCCGCCACCCTTTTGCGCTTCCGCAATGGCATGCAGTGCAAGCGTCGTTTTGCCTGAACTTTCTGGGCCGAAAATTTCAACAATACGGCCGCGCGGCAAACCGCCGATACCCAAAGCGATATCGAGTCCCAAAGACCCGGTCGAAATTGATTCGATTTGGATTGCTTCGCGTGATCCCAGCTTCATTGCTGAGCCTTTGCCAAATGCGCGATCAATCTGCGCAAGTGCTGCTTCGAGTGCCTTTTCTCTATCCATAGCTGACGAACGATCCGTTTCGATGACTTTGAGTTGTGCCGACATGGCCTATCCCTCTCGTAGCTGTTGCACCTGCTGCGTCAATCAGAGACCTATGTATACACTTTGTTCTCATTTGAACAAGAGGAGAACGAAATTTTTTTCATGTTTTGTTCTCATGGCGATTTTCACTGCTGAATTGCGTTGCGCACCACCTCTGCAAGCTTCTGCACAGAAAAGGGTTTTGGCAAAAATTCGACATTGTTGAGCGCAATGGATTGGCGCAGCTGCTCTTCTGCATAGCCGGACATGAAAATGATCGGGAGATCAGGATAAAGGCTGCGCGCCTGCCGCCCCAAGGCAGGGCCATCCATAGCCGGCATAACAACATCCGAGACCAGCAAATCAATATCTTGCCGGTCTTGAAGGATCAAAAGCCCCTCTTCGCCGTTTGTCGCGGTCACAACGTCATAGCCATGACGCGCCAGCGCTCGTTCAGCGACACTGCGGACCATATCTTCATCTTCCACCAACAAAATTGTGCCACTACCCCAAAGCTCACTGGGCTTTTGCCTTGCCCGCGCGGGCTCCACCATGTCTCCAGCCTCAGCGACATGCACGGGCAGGTAAATGACAAAGCTGGTTCCTTCTCCCATCGCCGAATCAGCGAAAATGAACCCGCCTGATTGTTTGACAATGCCGTAAACCGTCGAAAGACCCAGGCCTGTCCCCTTCCCCACCTCTTTGGTCGTGAAAAAAGGTTCAAAAATTTTGGGAAGCAAATCGGGCGCAATGCCTGTGCCCGTATCGGATACGCTGAGCGCTGTATAATCCGCGATGGGCAAAATTTCGCTGCCAATGCGTCGCACCTCCGCGGCCGTCACGCCGTAAGTCTGAATTGTCAGCCGCCCCCCCTCGGGCATGGCATCGCGCGCATTAACCGCCAAATTGACAATCACTTGTTCCAACTGCCCCGGATCTGCGCGCACAGACCCCAATCCCCGCCCATGTTTGACGACCAGCTCCACCTGTTCGCCCATCAGGCGCTTCAAAAGGTTTGAAATTTCGGCAACCACATCAGGCAATTGCAAAATCTGTGGGCGCAGCGTCTGCTGGCGAGAAAAGGCCAAAAGCTGGCGCGTCAGCCCCGCCGCCCGGTTCGCATTGTTCCGAATTTGCTGAATATCGTCATAATCAATGTCGCCCGGCGCATGGCGCATCAGCATCAAGTCGCAATGCCCCAAAATGCCCGTCAGAATGTTGTTGAAGTCATGCGCGACACCGCCCGCCAATTGACCCACAGCCTGCATCTTGGTCGCTTGTGCCACCTGAATCTTTAGCCGTGTCTCCTCGGTCGAGTCTTTCATTGAAAGAAGAACGGCCGCATCGCCAAGCCCAATCACACTGACCAGTGTTAGCGGCACTGGCTCTTCAGGCTGGTTCAACAACCGCACAGCAATATCACATCCAACAGGTTGGCCACTGGCGTAGCGACGAACCGCATCGGCAACGGCCGCCTTATCTTCGCGAATGACCAAATCACCGGGGTAAATGGGCTGCGCATCGCCAGACAAGCCCACGGCTCGGCAAAAGGCGTCATTCAAAAACAGAAACCGCCCCTCACGATCGGCCAGCGCCAAGCCCATCGGCAATTTCGCAAGCATCGCCTGCACATTTGCCACAATGTCTTGATCGCTCGCCCGCCCCGGATCTTCATCCAACAAAAGCACCAAGGTGTCGCTGTCAGGATTACCCGGATCGCCTGGGATTTGCAGCAAACGCAGCGGATGGCCTGTCGCTCCTTCTTGCACAAAGCGAATAAACCCATCTCCATCACGTGCAAAAAGCGATGGAAAATCTTTTCCTTCCAAAGCAGTTCCCCGCTCCCCCGTGGCACGTGCGGCAAAGACAGGGCTCGCAATTCTTATATGGCCCTTAGGGCCAATCAGCGCGGCCATCACACCCGCCTCGCCCAGCCTTTCCCCTGCAGGCCCGTTCAGCAATCTTTGGGTTTCAGACACAAGGTCAAAGCTGGACGAAGCACGGAACCGCCAAACAAGAACATCCTCTCCATGGCCAGACCGCTCGACATCAACATCAAGCAATAGGGGGCCGCGCGGCAAGCGGCGCAACCGCGCATTGCCATCACGCCACGCTGTCGCAGCCAGCGCAGAGAGCATGGCCGCCCGTGTCGGATCTCCAATAAGCGCTGGCGGCGCGTCAGCGCCTTGGAACCAATCTTGATACACAAGGTTCGCACATCGCAGCGCGCCGCCGCGATCCGTAATGGCAAGCGCAGCCCCATCCAATTCAGCTACGGCGCG
>JAGWVG010000093.1 GCA_018970965.1 Alphaproteobacteria bacterium
AGTCATCGGTCCGTCTCTTTTGGCGATGGGGCAGGCTGGCGCGCGGCTCAGCCCTTCAACTTGATCACGGCATCAACAAGCTGGCCAACATTTTCAATTTCGGCCTGCATGTTCATGGTGATGATGATGTCAAATTCATCTTCCACAGCCGCTACGAAATCCATCACAGTCAAACTGTCCCATTCCAAATCATGCTGGAAGGTGGTCGCATCGCTCAGGGCAACACCCTTTTTGTTGAAAGGCTCAATTTGCGTAGCAACTTGATCAAAAACGGTCTGGCGGTCTGTCATATTTCTTCCTTAGCGGCTTTGCGGGCCTTGCCAAGCTGGGGTGGCCCAAAAAGCGGTCGCGCCGGGGGACAAGTCACCCGGCGCGCCAAAATTCCATCATTGTGCGGCCATGCGCCACACGCGTTTAGTCACCCTTGCCCGGCTCGGCCGAGAAATATTTGTCATATTTGCCGTCCTCACCCTTGTGATCGTCGGCATCGGCGGGCGTCTGATCACCCTTACGGGTGACATTGGGCCATTGCGCCGAGAAGGTGTTGTTGAGCTCAAGCCATTTTTCGAGACCGCTTTCGGTATCTGGCAAAATGGCCTCGGCCGGGCATTCCGGTTCGCACACGCCGCAATCAATGCATTCATTGGGGTTGATGACGAGCATATTCTCGCCCTCATAGAAGCAGTCGACCGGGCACACCTCGACGCAATCCATATACTTGCACTTGATGCAGGCTTCGGTCACGACATAGGTCATTGCGGGTCCTTTCGGCGTTTCTAAACGTTTGAGCAAGATCGTTAGAATGCCGCAACCGCTGCGTCAATTGGCTGTGCAGGGGTAAGCGCGGTATAATGGCTTCGGGCTTCGGATGCTGGCCCCCGTCGTGCCGGCAGCGCCTCTACCCGAATAACGTGCACTGCGCCATGCAGGGGCAAGGTAATCACAGATCCGGGCCGCACTTCGGCATGGGCACGAGTCACTGGCTGACCATCCATCCGCACATGGCCTTCGCCAACAATTTTCTGCGCCAAGCTGCGGGTTTTGGTCAGCCGCGTGAAGAATAAAAATTTATCAAGCCGCATGCGTCGTTAACGCTTCAACTGGCTTAAGGCTGCAAAGGCGGCGTTGACGGGTGTTTGCCGTTCGGCGCGCCGGGGGCGGCCACGCCAACGCCAGCCATGGCCCGGCGCGCTGCCTGCAGGCAAAAATCCTAAAGCGCGCATAATCCGGCCAAGCGTTGCGTTGCCCACGCCCAACGATGTGGCAAGCGCAGGGTTTAGGATGGCCGTGCGATCTTTGCCGCGGGCATCATGCGCGGCGCGCGCAATTTTCTCGACCAGATCAACCCGCAACATCTGATCGCCAAAGCGTCGATAGCCCGCTTGATGTGCCGCCGCCGCTAAGGCGGGTGCGGGTTTATCCAACAGGCCCAGTCCAGCAAGGGGAAGCGGCGGCATCGGGACATCCGCGCGCACCGCAAGCAGCGCCAGCCGCACCCGGCTTGGCTCTGGCTTCAGTATCGAGGGGATGAATAGGTCAAGCGTGCCAACAACAATCCCCATATGATGCAAGGCGTGACGATCCTTGCGGTCCAAAGTTGCAAGGGCGGCATCCACCAGATTGCGCTGCAAGACCCCGCCTTGATCAGCCAGTTGTGCCAATATGCCGCGCAAACTGGCGGGCGTATCCGCTTGGCGCGCCGCGTGGGCGATTTTAGCTAATGGTCCCACACGCTGGCGGACGCGTTTCTCCAGCCATGTTGCGGCGCGCTGTTCAATCAATTGGCGTGCGGCCGCATCAAGGCGCGCAATGCTCGGGTCCAGCACCAACCGGGGGTCAAGCAAGCTCCGCCCCGCCTTCAGATGCGCGATGGGCAGGCCTTGGTAAGCCAGGCGCACCGGCATGCCGGCCTCTGTCAGTAGGTGAAACGCAGCATCGGGTGCTTCTGACAGACGCTGTGCGCGCCGCGCCAATTCTTTTGGAAGGCGCAATTCAGCCGCCGCCAATAGGCGTTTATGGTCTTGCCCGCGTGCTGCGGCATCGGGTGTAAAGCGAAAGCCGTGGAGCGCGCCAATCGTCTCGCCATCAACGGATACAGCCCCTGCTTCATCCACCTCGACATCCAGCAAAGCCGGGTCATGCCCAATGGATTTCATCAGCACTGAGGTCCGCCGATCCACAAAGCGCTCGGTAAGCTTTTGGTGAAGCGCGTCGGACAATTTAAGCTCCAGCGTGCGCGTCTTTTCTGCCCAATGTGCCGGATCATCGAGCCAATCCGCCCGATGCGCCACATAAGACCAGGTCCGAACAGCAGCGATGCGGGCCGCAACCGTCTCCACATCGCCCTGAACGCTGTCGAGCCGGGCCAATTCTTGCGCAAACCAAGCCGCGGGAATGGTGCCCCTGCCGTCGCTGATAAAGCCGAAGATTTGGCTTACCAATCGCGCATGATGGTCAGCACCTGTTTTGCGGAAATCAGGCAGGCCGCAGGCCGACCAAAGCCGGGCAACCATCTTTGTCCCGCGTGCGCGGTCACGCACCGCGGGGTCTGTTTCCAGAACGCGCAGCACGGAAAGATCAATCGCTTCGGGCGCGGCGCGCAGGACCGGTCCCTCGGGACGAACGTCCAGCGAGTCCATGAGGGTTTCAATCGAGTGAAAATCTAAATCGGGGTTCCGCCAGAGCAAATGGTCCATTGGCGCAAAATGATGGTCCTCAATCCGCTCAATTTCCTGTTCGGTAAATTCGGCGCTGTCTGGCCCGCCCGCCAACACACCAAAGCTGCCATCGCGCTGATGACGCCCGGCCCGGCCCGCAATTTGCGCCATTTCGGGCAGGCGGAGCCGTCGCTGGCGTTTGCCGTCAAATTTGGTGAGGCTGGCAAAGGCTACATGGCCGACATCCATGTTGAGCCCCATGCCAATCGCATCTGTCGCCACCAGATAATCGACTTCGCCCGCCTGATACATCGCGACTTGCGCATTACGTGTGGCAGGGGAAAGCGCGCCCATCACGACTGCGCAGCCGCCGCGTGTCCGCCGCAGCATTTCAGCCACGGCATAGACATGCTCGGCTGAGAAGGCGACGATGGCGGTGCGCGGTGGCAAGCGAGAGAGTTTTTTCGGCCCGGCATAGCTGAGCTGCGAAAAGCGCGGGCGTGAGATGATCTCGGCCTCGGGCACCAGCGCGCGGATCATCGGGGTCATACTCGCTGAACCCAAAATCATTGTTTCTTCGCGGCCCCGTGCGCGCAGCAGACGATCGGTAAAGATATGCCCGCGTTCCTCGTCTGCGCCCAGTTGCGCTTCATCTAAAGCGACAAAGGCAACGTCGCGATCCACCGGCATCGATTCTGCGGTACACAGCAGCCAGCGCGCGTCGGGCGGCAAAATCTTCTCTTCGCCAGTAATCAGCCCAACATGACGCTCTCCCTTGATGCGAACCACGCGGTCATAAACTTCGCGCGCCAAAAGCCGCAGCGGAAAGCCCATAATGCCGCTGGAATGGGCGCAGAGCCGCTCCACCGCAAGGTGCGTCTTGCCTGTGTTGGTCGGCCCCAAAACCGCCGTTATTGCTGAACGCGCAAACTGGCTCATATGGCGTAGATTGCCTGTCGCCAGGCATGAGGCAAGGGGCAATTTTGTATAGGCCGCTCAGCGCGACATTGGCCCTGCCTCGCCCTGTCATAGCTGGCCTGTCAACAGGGCCTTAACCCTTTTGGGCTAGGCAGATTTCATGGCAGGCTTCGGCATAAAATATCGGCTTTGGGCAGTCAGCGGGGCGGCGCTTCTTGCGGCGCCTGCATTGGCTTTGCGACTGTCGCCCGCGCCCATTTTGCTTGATGCGCCGTATGTTGAGACAGCGCCCGTGCCCAGCGCTCAGCCAGTCCAACAAAATCGTCCTGTACGCTATTCTGGCAAAGTGATTGACGGGCTTTATGCCAGTCTCCGGGCTGCTGGCGTTGGCATTCAGCCGGCGCAAGAGAGCTTGAGGGCATTGGGGGCGCATATTGATTTTGCGACGGATGTGACTGCCGACACGCAATTTGATGTTGTGCTCGCTGGCGCTGAGCAAAATGATCGTTCGGTAGTGTATATCAGCCTTTCGAGCCCCGCCCATAATGTGCAACTGGTGCCTGTTGGCCGCGCGGGCGCGCCGCGTTGGGCGGATATTGCAGGGCCAGATACGGGTGGTGGAGGCTTGGTACAGCCGGTGCCGCAAGCGCATACATCTTCGGGCTTTGGGCTGCGCTGGCACCCATTATTGGGCTATTCGCGCTTTCATAAAGGCGTGGATTATGCGGCTGCATCGGGCACACCAATTTATGCTGTGGCTGACGGCGTTGTCACGCGCGCGGGTTGGGCGGGCGGCTATGGTCAATTGGTGCGCCTCGGGCATGGCGGCGGAGTAGAGACGGCTTATGCGCATATGCAGCGCATTGCAGTGCGTGCTGGCGCCAGCGTCACACAGGGGCAGATTATTGGTTATGTTGGGACGACGGGGCTATCGACGGGCCCGCACCTTCATTTCGAGGTCTATCGCGATGGCGATGCCATTGATCCGTCCGCGCTCACCCAGATTGTGCGGCCTGGGCTTAGTGATGCGCAGCGGGTGGCATGGCGGGGGCGTGTGGCCCAGTTGTTGGCGATCGCCGTTACCGCACCGCCCCTTGGCGGATAAGTTTGGGGACCAGAACCACCGCTGCCAATAACGGGTGTCGCCGCTGCCAAGGCTTGAGTTGAATGGATGTGCCAGCATGGCGGTTGATCTTCCACGCAAGATATTCAATGCCGCCAGCAAAGGTGAGGCTCGCTTTTGCAAGCCGCAAGACACTCACCCATTTTCCGCGCCGACGCAGCTGTGCCCATCTGCGCTCCGCAACCAGCCTAGTGGATGGTTTGGTCAGGGGAATCGCTGAACCAAAACGGCGGTAGCGTTCGATATCTGCATCCACAATCGCATCGGGCCGCGCATTGCGCTCAGCGCGCAGTTCGCACTGATAGGTGCGCGTAAAGGCAGCGCGCCAAATGTCGATTGGGTCAGGAGAGGCGGCAAGCGGCTGGGCGAGGGCAAAGGCGGTGGGTGCCGCCTGTGCCACGGCTTCTATGGCATCTGCCCGCGCATTGGCATCTGCCGCCCAAACCAAACGCGTTGGTTGCGCAAAGCGCGCCCAAACCGAAACTGTTTTGGCCTCAGGCTGATTAAGCGCTGCAAAGTCAGCCATGCTTAAGACAGCATATTTCGCCGCCAGCCCGCCATGAGTGAAGGGAAAGACGTTGGGTGGGATCAGCTTATTCGCCCAAGCAAGCCAAGGCTTGGTATATGCCGCCCGATAATCTGAGACGATCAGGTAAAAATCGAGCATGAGCCCATCCAGCTGGTCTTCCCGCAGACAGGATCCGTAAAACAGCACCGCGCGAGAGGCCGCGCCATGCGCTGCGGCGATGGCCTCGGCCATTGCGCGCACTTGAGGCTGAACGGGGAGCTCCAGTTCTTGCCGGACCAGCGCTGGCAGGTCGTTCACGTTGCCAGCTTTACAAAATGAACCGGCGGTGTCGCGCGCAGCACGATCGGGCGTCCGCGGGTCGCGTGAAACGTTTCGCCATCCAAAATGACGCGAGTGTGATCGCTTTCAATGCGGATGATATCGCCTTGCTGCACATGCACGCCCGCAACTGGCTCAACCCCTAATCGGCCCGCAAGTGCCGCAAATAGGCCCCGCGCCAATGCGCGGCCAGATTGCTCAATTGCCAGCAACTTAAGCCCAACTGGCCCTTGCGTGCCCGTGCGCCCGTTCAGCAACAGCTTTTCAAGCGTGGTGACGATTAAGAAGGAAAAGCGCCTTGTGCCTTCGCCATCCCGGATCAGCGAGACCGAGACGGGGTTAGGCCGGGGCGGTAGCAGCCGCCCGCGAATGCCCGTCAGCATCGCAAAAATGGCCGCGAACGCGGCAATTAAATGGCACAATGTATTGGGTAAGCCCGTGGGGTAAAGCTTCTCGCGGCAATAGAGGATGGTATCTGCCAGCCCAGCGCCGCCTAAGAACATGCCAAGCACAGGGCGATTGCCATGCTCGCCCTCGCTCAACGAAATTAACTCCCGCTTCACAATATGCGGGTCCATATCTTTGCGAGCGATCTTTAAAAATTGATCCAGCACACCAATCGGGTCTGAATCCGCCCCGAGGTCGAGTGCGATCAAATTGGTCTTGCCATTGGGCAACACCGCCAAGGGCGGCACAGAGGTGCCAAAATAACCGCCATGATAAATTTCGGTCAGCGCGGCCTGCACCGTGCCATCGCCCCCGTTTAAAACCAAAAGCCGCGGCGCGACTTGGGCAATCGAGCGCAGCGCCTCGCCAATCTGACTGAGATCTTCCACCTCATAATGGAAAATCTCTGGATGCTCGGCGCAATAGCAGCGGATATCCGGCAAAAAGGCCCGATTTCCCGTGGAGTTGGGGTTGGACAAGAGCGCAAGGGTTGTCATCGATCAGAGATACCTGACCGTGATTGGCACAATTGTCGTCCCGCGACCGACAGTGACTTGCACTTGCTGTGCCGAGGGCTTTTTGCCCAACAAGATCGTCCAGAGCGAGAATTTAGGATTTCCTGAGGCGCCGACGCCATCGGCACGATCTGTATCGCCATTGCCATTCACATCATGGCGCACATCAATGGCATAAATTCCAGGGGCTCCAACAGGCACGCAAATTTCAACCTGGCCCGCCGCAGGTGTGGGATAGAGAAGCCGCTTCTGCGCAAACTTCTTATTGAAATAG
>JAGWVG010000094.1 GCA_018970965.1 Alphaproteobacteria bacterium
GGCTGCAAGTAAAATCCAGAATAAAAATCAATAGAAGGGCACCCGCGCTCCAGCCGCGCACGCACCAACTGGCCGCCACGCAATACCATATCAATGCTGTCGGGTTTGCTGATGACAATGCCCGCCAGCGCATTAATCGGGAAGCATTTAGGGGCCGATTGTTCGCGCCATTCACGAAAGCTGATCGGCAGCCGTTCCCGAGGAGGGTGCGGCGTCACGCGAATGACAACGCGTCGTTCAATCACCATCTGTGCAAAAGCTGGGCCAGACGGCCCCGCCATTGGGGGATCGCGCAGATCATTGGCGAGCGCGGCTGCCGAAGGCAGCGCCGCCGCAATCGCAATCCCCAATGCTATCATCTTCTTTTGACCCATGATTCGTTAGCATCTGTCGTTCTGCGGTTGAACAGATGATGAATTACATGGCAATGGCTTGGCAAAAGAGCTGCTGGTTGGAGATGCAGATGCTGGATCCTGTCATTGCTGAAAAACTGGCGCAAGCGCTTGGCCCCAAGGGGTTTACAACCGCTGCAGACGATATGGCGCCTTGGCTGACGGACTGGCGCAAAATTTACCAAGGCCGCGCCTTGGGCCTCGCTTCGCCCGCCAATGCGGCAGAGGTGCAGGCGGTGATGCAGATTGCCTCAGCGCACGGCATCCCGATTGTGCCTCAAGGCGGCAACAGCTCTATGGTTGGCGGCGCCACGCCGGATGCACAAGGCACTGCCCTTATCCTTTCAACCCGCCGCATGAATAAGATCCGCACGCTGGATGCTGAAGCGAATATCGTTGTCGCAGAAGCCGGCGTTATTCTGGCGCATTTGCATGAGGCGGCACGTGCGCAGGGGCGGCGTTTTCCGTTGACCTTGGGGGCCCGCGGTTCTGCAACTATTGGCGGTCTGGTCTCAACCAATGCCGGGGGCACGCAAGTGCTGCGTTTTGGCACGATGCGCAAGCTGGTGCTGGGGATAGAGGCCGTCTTGCCTGACGGGCAGCTTTATGAAGGGTTGGCGGCGCTTAAAAAGGACAATCGCGGCTATGATCTTACTCAGCTGCTTGTGGCCGCAGAAGGCACTTTGGGCGTAATAACCGCAGCCAGCTTGCGGCTTGTGCCCGATATTCTCGATCGCGCGGTTGGGTGGATAGGGGTTGCCAGCCCCGATGCGGCACTGACGCTTCTCCGCCGCTTGGAAGCGGCTTCGGGCGATGCCATTGAGAGTTTTGAATTGGTGCCAGACAGCTCGCTGCAACTGGTTCTGCAACATATTCCTGGCGCGCGCGCGCCATTGACGACCAGCCATAAGTGGCATGTGTTGGTAGAATATGTGCGATCGCACTCTGCTGCACCGGCGCCAGATGCTGCGCTGGAAGCCTTGCTTGCCGAGGCGATGGAGGCCGGATTATGTGAAGATGCAGCCTTGGCCGCCAGCGAGGCGCAGGCTGAGGCGTTTTGGAAATTGCGCGATTCAATTTCCGAGGCGGAGCGCGCACATGGCCCTGCCATGCAGCATGATATTTCTGTGCCAGTTGAAGCGATGCCCCGCTTCATCCGTGAGGCGAGTGCCGCTGTCGAGGCGGCCTTCCCGGATGTGTCTGTTAATGCTTATGGCCATTTGGGGGATGGCAATGTGCATTTTCACGTCCGCGCGCCCAATGGGGTGAACGCGCCGGACTGGCGCGCCAGTATCGGCAAGGCCGCAAGCCACATGGTCTATGATCTGGTGACAGCAGCCGGCGGCTCCATCTCGGCAGAACATGGCATCGGCCAAATGAAGCGGGATGAGCTTGCCCGCCTCTCGTCTCCCGCCCGCATTGCGGCCTTGCGTGCCATTAAGGGGGCGCTCGACCCGCAGGGATTGATGAATCCTGGCAAGTTGGTGCCATGATCCACAGCTGAACGGCGATCTAAAGGGTTTGGGCGGCTTTTGCTCTTGCGCTGGCTTTGGCGCCGCCATAGGAGCTTTCGCCAACTATATATCTATTCCGTTGCAGGAGATTTCCTATGGCCAGCGCGCCGCAAAATGTCCTTCCGCTGTTGTACAAGGACTTGATTCCGCTTTCTTCGCTTGATCATGCTGATTGGAAGGCGCGGCCGATGGATACGGCGCCTTGGCTGATTGGCCAGCACGCCATTCCGCTGACAGTTGAAGAATTTGCGCCGGCTCAGCGCTTCTTCCCGATCATTTTTTCGGCAGGCGATAACCCGGTTCCGCTGGCGCTGATGGGCCTGAATGAAGGCGTTAACGTCTTCATGGGAGAAGACGGCAAGTTTACTGAAACTGTTTATGTTCCGGCCTATATCCGCCGCTATCCCTTCATGCTCGCCAAGCTGAGCGAAGAAGGGGAAGAATTGTCGGTCTGCTTTGACCCGTCAGCAGAAGCTATTGGCGCATTTGAAGAGGGTACCCCGCTGTTTGAAAATGGCGAGCCGACTGATGCGACCAAGGATATCCTTGGTTTCTGCGAACAGTTTGAACAAGCGGCCCAGCGCACACAGGCCTTTATGGCAGATCTGGCGGAAAGCGGACTGTTGATGGATGGCGAAGTTTCCATTCAGCCCGATCCGGAGCAACCGCCCTTCATCTACCGCGGCTTCCAGATGGTAAACGAAGAAAAGCTGCGCGAATTGCGGGGCGATCAGCTGCGCAAGATGAACCAATCGGGCTTTTTGCCGCTGGTTTATGCGCACCTCTTCTCGCTGGCCCAAATGCGCGAAGTCTTTGGTCGCCAATTGGTGCAGGGCAAGGTTGAGGGCGACGCCGCGTCCGCGTAACGCGTTTTTAGACGATAAAGTCTCAAACTTTGGGCGGTCCTTCACAAAGTTGAAGGGCCGCCTTTGCTTTTTCTTGAAACTGAAAGATCTGCCTCCTACATTCTTAACAGAGCAGCGGCGCGTATCCCCCTTTTCGCGCAGCTTCTCGGCGCACCTTTCGAGGTGTGTTTCCTCCCTGAACCTTGGCCACCCTGTGCCTGCACAGGGTGGCTTTTTTATTCAGCGGCCAAAGGATACGCCTCCGCCTGCAGCGCGTCGGCCAAATGTTGGGCAATATCGGCAACCAGTTTTTGAATGTTCGCAAGCCCTTGGCCTGGCTCGGCCAAATCTGCGTCCAAATATAAACGCCGGTCAATTTCCAGCTGCACGCCGTGGATGTTTTTGTCTGGCCGGGCATGCTGGTCCAAAATATGTCCGCCTGCATAAGGCGCGTTAAATGTCGTGCGAAAGCCAGCAGCCTGCGCGCATAAAGCAATTTGGGCGGTCACGTGGCGTGCTGCACTCCGCCCAAATCGGTCTCCGATAACAATGTCGGGCGGCGGTTCTGATCGCGTTGCTGGCAAGGGGGGCATGGAATGCACATCCAGCAAGATTGCGCCGCCAAATTGCTCTTTTGCGGCGTTTAAAAGCGCGCTTAGTGTCTCGTGATACGGGCGATAACTCTGCGCAATTCGGGTGCGCACATGCTCAGGCGTTAGCTTGTGGCGCCAAATTTCGCCAAGGCTTGCTGTTCGCCGGGGGATAAGGCCAAGGCCGCCGCGCGCCTTCGCAGATAAATAGGGTGCAGGGCCCAGCGCTTGGGTAAGCATTGCTGGGTCTAAATCTTGCTCTGCGCGGTTCAAATCAATCCAAGTTCGCGGCGTGCGCGCAATCAGCCCCGTAAACCCTGCCTTTTCTGCGTGCGCCACCAGCAAATCGGCATATCGATCTTCCAAACCACGCAGATGTTGCGGCGCAAAGCGGCAATGCTCTTCCAAAGCATCTGGGTAATCTCGCCCGGCATGTGGGACCGACAAGATAACGGGCCAATTAAGTCGCGTAGGCCCCATCTGGTCAAAACTGGCTGACATGCGGTATCTCTAAGCTGCGTGACTGCGCAGTTCAATGATTTGCATTGGCGCTGGCGCGGCCAAGCCTGATGAACGCGGAAAAATTTATTAAGATTTGAGACCTAAAACGCATCGAATGCGCTCCATCCGGGGCGTTGGAGCGCCGACCAACTTATGATCGATATTCTGCTTGCCGAAGATGATGAAGCGATGCGCCAATATCTGACGCGTGCTTTAGAGCGGGCCGGCTATTGCGTGGTCGCGGTAGATCGGGGCACGGATGCCCTTGCGCGCGTGTTGGCGGGGGAAGAATTTGATCTGCTTCTGACCGATATCGTTATGCCGGAAATGGATGGGATTGAATTGGCTCAGCGCGTGGCGCGCGTGCAGCCGGCCATCCGGGTTATGTTTATAACAGGCTTTTCGGCGGTTTCGCTTCGCGCGGGAGAGGCCGTTCCTGATGCCAAAATCCTTTCCAAGCCGTTCCACCTCAAAGACTTGGTAACGCAGGTGCATCGTGTGCTCCGCCCTGACGCTGTCCCCATCGAGGGGGCTTAGGCGCCAGATAGGCGCTTGCCAGACGCAATCTTCGCCGCTATTGGCGCCGAACCCCAGTGATTTGGCCTGAGTCAAACCCAGCCAAATCGCCTCGAAAATGAGTGTGGGCGTGTAGCTCAGTGGTAGAGCACTGTGTTGACATCGCAGGGGTCGCAAGTTCAATCCTTGCCACGCCCACCATTTTCCCTTTGGCGGCTTAGCGCCTTTCAAACAGACCGATTTTTTGCGCTTTCGTGGCTTATAAGCGCGCCTATGGTCGCACACGCGCGCTCAAAATTGCGTTAGTCAACAATATCTCTGTCTGACCAAGCGATCAGGAAGCCCGGCAGGATTAGGGCCGTTGCAAACATCAAGAGCATGAAGTTCTTCATGACCGCGACCGACAGCTCAAAATTAAATAATTTGGCGAGAAGTTCGGGGATCATTCCGCCAGCGATGGTCATCACAACGATGTATTGAAATGCCGAGAAATACGCCCGGTATCTGACACTCTGCTCGCGCTCATCCAGCATTGAATCAGGCGCATTTGCGATGACGCCATAGCTGCCGACAAAGAAGGTAATGCTGGCAATCAATCCCGTCAAAGCGGCCATCCCAACCAACATTTCAAGCGCGCCACTTGCCGAAGGCAGAGCCAATTTGGCCAGGAACCACCCATGCATCGCCAAAAGAGCATAGCTTCCAACAACGCGACCCATTCTAGGGCTCAAATTGACATGAACAAAGCTGGCACGGCTATTCTTGGCCATTACTCATCTCCAGGTTATTTTTGGGATCCAGTTGGTGGGCAAGCGGCGGAAAGGGCGTGAGTGCAAAAAGCGTTTCGACGCTGACCCCAAAGGCGGCCGCTAGCTTCAGCGCCAGTTCCACAGTTGGCCGATAATCTCCCCGCTCTAAATAGCCGATGGTTTGCGGATTAACGGAAACCATCTCAGCCAACTCTTTGCGAGAAAGGCCTTTTTCCTGACGGAACAGATTGATGCGGTTAAAAAGCATGTGCGAAGTATATCGATTTGTTGTGTATATACAACAAAAAATGACGTTCGCCAATTATCGTGAGCCGCATTCATGGCCCGCGCCAACGTATTTGGGAAATTGAAGCTGTGCGAAGCCTCAGTTTTTGAATCTGTGAAGGAATTTGGCCCTTAAATGGCTAAAAAACGCCGCGCGAACAATATATCCGTCCATTATGATTTAAATAATCCTCCAATTGGAGATAGATTATTTCATATACGAACCGAAGTTGGGGTTGACGGATAGTTAATAGAGAAGAATGTCGCCCGATTGAACTGCGTATTCTCGGTGTTTTGCGTTCTCGAAATGCCGCGAACTGTAGTCAAAAAATGAACAGGGAGGCATTTGTGAAACTAGATATTATGAAAGCGCGGCTTTGCGCTTCATCATGCCTGATAGCTGCATCGCTTGCGGCAACGTCAGTGTACGCGCAAGACGCATCGAAGCCGGCGGATACGAAGGCGAGCGCCAGCGAAGAGGCGGGCGACGCCATCGTTGTGACGGGCTCGCGCATCCGCTTGCCCAACCTCACCAATGTTGAGCCGACCGTCACCGTCGATCAGCAATATCTGCAAGATCGTGGTCTGACCAACGTGGCAGACGCGCTGAACGAAATTCCGGGCTATCGCGGCTCGGTGACCCCGGCCGGCTCGCAAGCCAGCTTTGGTCAGGGCGTGAACTTCATCAACAGCTATGGTCTGGGCTCTAACCGCTCGCTGACGCTGCTCAACGGCCGCCGCGTCGTTTCATCAAACGTCACGACCATTTTTGGCAACGCATCGCCGGGCACGCAGGTTGACTTGAACATCATCCCAGTCATTCTGGTGGACCGCATCGACCGCGTGTCGATTGGCGGCGCGCCAGTTTATGGCACCGATGCCATTGCGGGCACCGTCAACATCATCATGAAGCGCAAGTTTGAAGGCTTGGAAACGCGCGGCACAGTTGGCCTGACCAGCCGTGGCGATAACTTCCGCTGGAACTTGACGGGCGCGGGTGGCTTCAACTTTGCAGAAGGTCGCGGCAACCTGACCATTGCTGTCAGCTATGACAAGGTGAAGGGTCTGCTGGGCAACACGCGTGACTTTTACCGCGCAAATCTTGGCAATACGACCAACCCTTGCACCACCGTGCTTGCAGGCGTCTGCACCACGACCAACTTGATCACCAATTTGGGCACGCCGGATCGTTCGCCAGCGACGGACGGCCGCGTGAACGTCAATATCGGCTTCAACAACTCGACTGCTGATGGCTTTCCGGGCTCGATCCTCATCAAGGATCTGACCATTCCGGGCGTATCGCGCGGTGGCGTTCTGTCGAGCGGTGCGAGCGCTTATGGCTATGCCTTTGCACCGGATGGCTCTTTGGTTCCGTATAACCGTGGTA
>JAGWVG010000095.1 GCA_018970965.1 Alphaproteobacteria bacterium
GATCAGGCCATTGAAGCCAGCCACATTTTCAACGTGCTGAATGCGCGCGGTGTGATCTCGGTCGCGGAACGCCAAGCCTATATTGGCCGCGTGCGTGATCTGGCGAAAGGCAGCTGTGCTGCCTGGATGGAAAAAAACGGGTGGGAGGCGTAAGATGACTGACTTCCTGCTAGAACTTCTCTCCGAAGAAATCCCTGCGCGCATGCAAGATAAAGCGCGGGAAGATTTGACGCGCTTGTTTTCTGCTGAGTTGGAACGGGCGGGCCTGAAAGCGGCTGACCTTATCACTTACGCCACGCCGCGCCGTTTGGCGTTGATTGCCAAGGACTTGCCCCTCGAAACACATGCTGTGCGTGAAGAAACCAAAGGCCCTAAAGTTGGTGCGCCACCCCAGGCGCTCGAGGGCTTTTTGCGCAAAACCGGGCTGACGCAAGACCAGCTTGAAGAGCGCGACGGCACCTATTTCGCCATTGTTGAAAAGCCGGGCCGCAAGACGGCGGGCGTTCTGGCAGACGCGATTCCAGCGATCATCCGCGCCTTCCCATGGCCCAAATCCCAGCGTTGGGGAGAGGCCTCCCGCTCGACCGAGAGCTTGCGCTGGGTGCGCCCCTTGCAAGGCATCATCGCATTGTTGGGCGATGATCTTGTGCCCTGCGAAATTGATGGGATTGTCAGTGGCTGTACCACGATTGGCCATCGTTTCCACCACAAGGGCCCGGTCACCATTGGCAATGCTGCAGATTATGCGAGCAAGCTGCGTGCAGCGCATGTGATTGTTGATCAGGAAGAACGCCGCACGATCATCCGTGAAGGCGCGCAAAAGGCCGCCGCTGCCGCTGGCCTGACCTTGGTGGCGGATGAAGGCCTTGTGATTGAAAATGCGGGCCTCACCGAATGGCCTGTGCCCTTGCTTGGCCGGTTTGACCCAGACTTTTTGAGCGTGCCCGAAGAAGTCATTCAGCTGACCGCGCGCGTGAACCAGAAATATTTCATCTGCCGCGATGCGGGCGGAAAGCTTGCCAACGCCTTTGTCTGCACGGCCAATATCAGTGCGCATGATGGCGGGGCATCCATCATCGCGGGCAATGAAAAGGTTCTGGCCGCCCGCCTGTCCGACGCACGCTTTTTTTACGAGACGGACTTGAAAGTTCCGCTGGAAAAGCAGGCGGAAAAGCTGAAGGATATTGTTTTCCACGAAAAGCTGGTGACTGTTGCCGCGCGGGTGCGCCGGATGGAAGCCATTGCGAAGTCTTTGGCGTCCGTCATCCCGGCGTGCGATGCTCAGGCTGCCGGAGCCGCTGCAGCACTTGCCAAGTCTGATCTTGTGACAGGCATGGTAGGTGAGTTTCCTGAACTTCAAGGGCTGATGGGCGGCTATTATGCAGCCGCACAGGGCAAGCCCGCACTGGTCGCCGAGGCCATTCGCGATCATTACAAGCCTGTGGGGGCGAGTGACAGCGTGCCATCCGCGCCAGTCAGTGTGGCTGTGGCTCTGGCCGAAAAGCTCGATACGCTGACAGGCTTTTTCGCGGTGGATGAAAAGCCAACGGGCTCAAAAGATCCGTTCGCATTGCGTCGCGCAGCTTTGGCTGTGATCCGCTTGATCACCGAAAACAACCTGCGCTTGCGACTGGGTTCGACCTTTTCCGAGGTCGCAAAGCTATATGCCGCAGATGGCATTGCCACTGCCGATCCTTCTGCCGATTTGCTCGACTTTTTTGCAGACCGCCTCAAAGTCCAGCAGCGCGAGGCGGGTGTGCGTCATGATCTCATCGACGCGGTGTTCGCGCTGGGCGGTGAGGATGATCTTGTTCGCTTGCTTGCGCGGGTTACGGCGCTGCAATCCTTCGTCACAACTGAAGACGGCACCAATTTGCTCGCAGCCTATAAGCGCGCGGCGAATATCCTGAAGTCCGCGCCAGATGCTACTGCCTTAGCACCGTCGGGCGACTTGCTGGTGGCAGAAAGCGCATTGCTCTCGGCTCTTGATGCAGCTGAACCCAAAGCGGCCTCTGCCGTTGAAAATGAACAGTTTGAAGCCGCGATGGCGGCTTTGGCTTCCCTTCGCGCGCCGATCGATGGCTTCTTCGATGGCGTGATGGTGAATGATGAAGACCCCGCAAAACGCGCCTTCAGGCTCGGTTTGCTCTCGCGCTTCCGTGATGCGGTCCACCGCGTGGCGGATTTTTCAAGGATTGAAGGGTGATGCGGCGGGGGTAATTCGCCTGCCGCCCCGCCCGAACTGGGAGGACGCATGACGCAGTTTGTCTACCGCTTTGGCGGGGGTGTTTCGGACGGGGATAACTCAACGCGCGGCAATAAGAATTTGCTGGGCGGCAAGGGCGCGAATTTGGATGGCATGGCGGCGATTGGCCTGCCGGTGCCACCGGGCTTCACCATCACCACCGAAATGTGCACCCTTTATTATGCGGAAGGGCAAACATTCCCCGCCAGCGTCCGCGCTGAAGTGGCGGGCGGCATCGCGCATATTGAAGCAGTGACGGGCAAAAAATTTGGCGATGCGGCCGACCCGCTGCTCGTCTCGGTTCGCTCTGGCGCGCGCGTTTCCATGCCGGGGATGATGGATACGGTTCTCAACCTTGGCTTGAATGATGAAACTGTCAAAGGCTTGGCAGCTTCATCGGGCGATGCGCGCTTTGCTTGGGACAGCTATCGCCGGTTCATTCAGATGTATTCCGACGTTGTGCTGGGGCTGGATCATGGCGCGTTTGAAGAAGCGCTGGAAATCGCCAAGGAAGATCGCGGCTATTATCTCGATACGGATATGGCCGCCGAAGATTGGCAGGCCCTGGTCAGTGAATTTAAGGCACTGGTGGAAAAGGAATGGGGCAAGCCTTTTCCGCAAGATGTGCAGGATCAGCTCTGGGGCGCAGTTGGTGCCGTTTTCGGCTCTTGGGAGTCAGAACGCGCCAAGGTCTATCGCCGGTTGAATGGCATTCCGGGCGATTGGGGCACGGCTGTCAACGTGCAAGCCATGGTCTTTGGCAATATGGGGGATACGTCCGCCACGGGTGTTGCCTTTACGCGCGATCCGGCGACGGGCGAAAATGCCTATTATGGCGAATTTCTGATCAACGCGCAGGGGGAAGATGTCGTCGCGGGCATCCGCACTCCGCAATATCTGACCAAAGCCGCGCGTGAACGCGCCAATGCCAAGCCGCTGTCGATGGAAGAAGCGATGCCCGAAGTATATGGGCAATTGGCCGACGTATTCCGCATCTTGGAAACGCATTACCGCGATATGCAGGACATTGAGTTTACCGTGGAACGCGGCAAGCTGTGGATGCTGCAAACCCGGTCGGGCAAGCGCACCGCCAAAGCCGCGCTGAAAATTGCGGTGGATATGGCAAGCGAAGGGCTGATCACGCGGGAGGAAGCGATCTTGCGGGTAGAGCCTGCGGCGCTTGACCAACTGCTTCACCCCACGCTTGATCCCAGTGCCAAGCGCGATGTGTTGACCAAGGGGCTTCCCGCATCGCCGGGGGCGGCTTCGGGAAAAATCGTTTTTGATGCCGATAGTGCAGAAAAGGCAGCAGCAAATGGCGAGAGCGTCATTCTGGTGCGCGTTGAAACCAGCCCAGAAGATATTCATGGCATGCATGCCGCCAAGGGCATTCTTACCGCGCGCGGCGGGATGACAAGCCACGCTGCAGTGGTGGCACGTGGCATGGGGCGGCCCTGTGTTTCCGGCGCTGGCGGGATTGTAATTGATGCCAAAGGCAAAACGCTGCGCGTGGTCGAGCGTCAGTTGGGCGAGGGCGATATTCTAACGCTTGATGGCGCGACAGGCGAAGTGATGGCAGGTGCCGTCGCGACTGTTCAGCCCGAACTGGCGGGCGATTTCGGGACGCTGATGGCCTGGGCGGATGATGTGCGCCGCATGAAAGTGCGCACCAATGCCGAAACCCCGCAAGATGCGCAGACCGCGCGAGATTTTGGCGCAGAGGGCATTGGGCTATGCCGCACCGAACATATGTTCTTTGATGCTGCGCGGATCACGGCTGTGCGCCAGATGATCTTAGCCGATAGCGAGAAAGGCCGCCGCGCAGCGCTTGACAAGCTGCTTCCCGAACAGCGCGAAGATTTCCGCCAGATTTTTGAGGTGATGGCTGGCTTGCCCGTCACAATTCGTCTGCTTGATCCGCCCCTGCATGAATTTTTGCCGCATCAGGAAAGCGAATTTACCGAAGTGGCAGCTGCGGCAGGGGTGGATGTTGAACAGCTGAAGCGCCGCGCCGCCGATTTGTTTGAATTTAACCCAATGCTCGGCCATCGCGGCTGTCGCTTGGGCGTGACGTATCCCGAAATCTACGAAATGCAGGCGCGCGCCATTTTTGAAGCGGCTTGTGCGCTGAATGTCGCACCGGTGCCTGAAATCATGGTCCCTCTTGTTGGCACCAAGCGCGAGCTTGAGCTGATGAAGGATGTGATTGATCGCACGGCGGAGGCTGTCTTTTCTGAACAGGGTAAGCGCATTGTCTATCTGGTCGGCACTATGATTGAGCTGCCGCGTGCTGCGCTGAAGGCCGGAGAAATTGCTGAAGTCGGGGCATTTTTTAGCTTTGGCACCAATGATTTGACGCAGACAACCCTGGGCGTCTCACGCGATGATGCGAGCCGTTTCCTAACGGCCTATGTTGATAAGGGGATTTACGCGCAAGACCCCTTTGTCACGCTGGATGTCGATGGCGTGGGCGAGCTCATTGCATTGGCGGCAGAGCGCGGGCGCAAGACACGCAGCGACATTAAGCTGGGGATTTGCGGTGAACATGGCGGTGACCCGAAGTCGATTGCCTTTTGCGAAACAATTGGCCTCGATTATGTCTCTGCCTCGCCCTATCGCGTGCCAATTGCGCGACTGGCAGCGGCTCAGGCGGCGTTGCGAGGCGCATAACGCCCCGCTAAATCTCGACCACTAATGGAGTGTCCGGATCATCGTACAGGCGGCCGGTGCTACCAGAATGACAAAGATTGGCGGCACAAGAAAGAACATCATCGGGATGGTCATCAGCACGGGCAGCCGCGCCGCCCGCGCCTCTGCATCCATCATGCGTTCGTGACGGAATTCCGCCGATAGGACGCGCAGAGCAGAGGCAAGCGGCGTGCCGTATTTTTCGGTTTGGATCAGCGTCGTCGCAACAGCATTGGCTGTTTTTAGCGGCACGCGTTGGGAAAAATTCTGAAACGCTGTGCGGCGATCTGACGTAAAGTTCAATTCAATGGCAAGCAGGCCCATCTCATCGGCCATTTCCGGAAATGGTTTTGCCAATTCTCGCGCAACGCGTTTCAATGCGGCATCGATTGTCAAACCGGCTTCGGCACAGATGACCATCAAATCAAGTGTGTCAGGAAAAGCGAGGCGGATGGCCTCAATGCGGCTGCGCGCCTGGCGGTCTAGGATGAGGTCTGGCAACAAATAGCAGAGATAAAAAATGGCCGATGGGAAAAAGAAGCGCTTTAGAGGGCTCATGCCATCGCCATAGCCAAGGCCAAAAATCGCAAAAACTGCGATGCCCCCAATCAGCAGCGGGATTAAAAGCCGTGCCAGAATAATCAGCACCGCCAAATCGCGTGAACGATAGCCGGCTCTGCTTAGCGTCAGCTCGATCGTCTTTACCTGAGATTCCTGAAGCAATTTTAGCCGGTCCATTGCGATACGAATTTTGGAACGGCGGGCGCTTTGTGATCTTTGTCGGTTGGAGCGATCCGTGCGGCGTTCGGGCTGGCGATCTGGCTGACTGGCGAGCATTTTGCGCCGCTCTTCCAATGATTTTAGTCGGCCCGCCATAGGGCTGCGGCTCGTAAATGCGGCGTAAATGGCGAGCGCCAATGCACAGCTGGCGATGACAGACAGAATCTGCGCAGCCCGGATGGGATCAGCCATGAGAAATGTGAATGAGTGAACCGCAGTCACGCCATCATCCTTAAATTTTGGGATTGGCCATTTTGATAAGGACGGCAACGCCCATCATCATCCAGCAAAATGCACCTATGCCGACATGTTTTAGCTCTGCGTCTTTCAGGAAAGGCGCAAGATAGGTGGGGTTAGTCGCTTCAATGGCCGCAACGATCATGAATGGCAGCATGCTCATAAAGATGCTGGTCGTCCGGGCCTCCGATGAAATAGCTTTTACTTTCAGCTTCATTTGCCCACGTTTGCGCAGCACATCTGAAAGGTTGCTCAGCGTTTCGCCTATATTGCCGCCAGTCTCTCGTTGGACGGAAATGGAAATGCAGAAGAACTGAAATTCTGGAACAGCAATGCGTTCCCCCACCTGCGCCAAGGCTTCGTCAAGTGTGCGTCCAATGCGCACGGCATCGCTGACGGACTGAAACTCATCGCGCACAGGGCCTTCCAGCTCCGTTGCAATAACTTCAATTGTCTGTGAAATCGGAAGGCCTGATTTGATGCCGCGGGCCATTAAATCGATGGCAACAGGAAAGCCTTCCATGAATTTGCGCACCCGCCTCGCTTTCATTATGCGCACTAGGCCAAGCCCCATCCCCAGCGCGACTATGCAGCCAAATATCAATGCGATGGCAATGCTGACACCGCAAAGGCTGAGAGCGATGGCAAGGAAGACAGCGCCTGCGAGGATGCCGCCAGCAAAGGCCTCAGGTGTCCAGTTTTGGCCCGCTCTGCGCAATTCTTCTTCAACGACTTCGCGGTTGGGTACCAGCTGTGCAAAG
>JAGWVG010000096.1 GCA_018970965.1 Alphaproteobacteria bacterium
CTGCGGGCGAAGGCGCCGATGCGCTTTGCCCTGCACTGCCTGTCTGCCTTGCTGCTCGTCCTCCTTTTGGGAGAGCATCAGGCAGGGGTCCGAGTGATGTTGTGGCTGCTTGTCGCGCTTGCGCCGCCTATGTTGAGCCTTGTGGCGCAATTGGCCTTGCCGCGGCCTTTGGCTGAACATGCGCCGCGCATTCTGCGTCGGGAAACGCAATTGATTGCGGTAGGAACCTTGGCTTGGGTGCTGGTGCCGATTGTGTTCGGCACTGGCGCCGCGCTTAGCGACATTTTGGCCATCTGGATGACATTGACGGCCTTGATTGCGGGTCTGGCAGTCACGCTCGCGGCGTTGCCGCTTGCGCTTGCAGCCTGTGCAGCGGTGCTGGGCCTTGGGTTAATTGTGATGATGCTCATCCAAGGCTTGGGGCTTTTGGCCGTTGCTGCGGCAGGGTTTTCAACCGCGATGCTGTGGTGCTGCATCACGCAAAGTGATGCGGTGTTACAGCGGTTGGCGCTGCATTTAACGCTGCACGAAAAGCGAGCATTGCTGAATTTGTTGATGCGGGACGGCGATGAAGCAGGCGGTGATTGGATTTGGGAGATCGATTCGGCACGCCGCCTCACCAAAGTGCCATCACGACTGGCAGATTTGCTGCAGAGGCCTGTGCACGAGCTTGAGGGGCAGCCGCTTCTCCTTCTTTTGGCAGGGGAAAGCCAAGATGCAGACGGCGTTCCAGAAAGTTTTCGGACGTTGGTTGATAAACTTCAGGCGCGTGAACGCTTTGCAGGGCTTGTTTTGCCCGTGGATATCGCGGGGGAAACGCACTGGTGGGATATGTCCGCCTATCCGCGATTTGACGATGCGGGCACCTTTTTGGGCTTTCGCGGCGTTGGATCGGATGTGACCGAAACCCACCGCTCGGTAGACCGGATCAGCCGAATGGCGCGGTTCGATACGCTAACCAGTTTGCCCAACCGCGCCCATATCATGGAAACATTAGACCATGCTTTGCGGGCCTATCATGCAGGCGGCGCACGGCCCGGCTTTTTGATGATTGATTTGGATCGTTTTAAATCGGTCAATGATAATTTGGGCCATCCTGTGGGGGATCGGCTTTTGGCACAGGTGGCTGAGCGGCTTCGGGGGTTGGGCGGGGAAAACGCGATATGTGGCCGCTTAGGCGGAGATGAATTTGCAGTCGTTCTGCGCGACGCCAGTCAGCCGCCACGCGTTCAAGCGTTTGCGCAGCGCATTGTTGATACGTTGTCGCACCCTTATGATGTGGATCGTCATCGGCTGGTCATCGGGGCGAGCGTTGGTATCGCAGTTGCGCCTCGTGATGGGCGCACGGCAGACAGCCTGATTCGGGCAGCTGATCTGGCGCTGTACCAATCGAAAAGTGGCGGTGGCGGGCGCGTGCATCATTATGAGCAGCGCTTTGAGGCCGATGCTGAGGCACGACGGCAAATGCAGATGGCTTTGCAAAGCGCCTTGGAGCGACAAGAGTTTCGGCTGAATTACGCGCCCGTTATTGATCAGCGCACCGGACGCACGCTTCATATGTTTGCCCAAATACACTGGAAAAGCCCTGTGTTGGGTGAGGTTGCGCCCACCGCGTTTCTGCCTGTTGCGCAGGAAGCGGGGCTTATGCGGCCTTTGGGCCAATGGGCGCTGCGCTTGGCGTGTGACGATGCAAGGGCTTGGCCGGATGAGCTGGGTGTGCGCCTGACGCTGACTTTGGAACAGATTATGGACACCAATTTGGTGGCCTTTGTTGTGAAGACATTGGGCCAGACAGGTGTTTCGCCCGAACGGCTGGTGATTGATATTAGCGAAGCGACGCTGCAGCGCGCGGGTGCTGCAGTCAGTGCGACACTGCGTCAGCTGCATCGAATTGGGGTTCAGCTTTCTTTGGGAGAATTTGGCACGGGCACATCTGCTTTGGGCCATCTCAGCACATCGCCATTTGCGATGGTGGGCATTCATCCCCAGTTGATTGATGGGGCGGCCCAAAACGACCGGGAAAGCGCGGCGCGACTGCGGGCCATTATTACCCTTGCAGAGAATCTGGGCATTGTGCCGATTGTTCAAGGCGTTCATTCTGAACATAGCCATCGCTTGGCGGGGGTTTTGGGCGGCAGCGTCTTGCAAGGCAGCTATCTTGCTGGGCCGCTGGCAGCTGCCGATGTTTCTGCGCACATGACAGCCCCCGTGACGATGCGAACGGGGACAGACGGGCAGCCCATTTGATATGGGCGCTGCCCGCCTTGGCCACGCGCTGCTTGCGCGCGCGCTTTGCCTTCGCTATGCGCGCCGCCTGGCCATAGGAGTGTAGCTCAGTTGGTAGAGCATCGGTCTCCAAAACCGAGGGCCGTGGGTTCGAGTCCCTCCACTCCTGCCAGATGCGCGACGCGCACTGCGCCTTCTTCCTCACCTCAGCCCCGGTAAACCGCCACGCAACGCTTGCGTTTTGGCGCAAAGCGGCCTAAGGCGCGGCTATCCCGACATCAGGGTTTTCGTTTTGGCCGGATTTTCCGGCGGCGGACCTGTTGGCGGAAAACCGATTTTAGGATGGAAAACGGGTTTATGGCAAAGACCAGCCCAGGCGAATTTATCCGGCAAGTCCGGGCTGAGACGGCGAAAGTCGCTTGGCCGACGAGCCGTGAAACCGGGATGACGGTGGTGATGGTGATCATCATGACATCGATTCTCGGGCTGTTCTTCCTGGGTGTCGATTCGGTGTTCAGCTGGATCGTGAAATCACTGCTCGCACTCGCTTCCTGACCGATAGAAAAGAACAGGCATGTCACGCTGGTACATCATCCACGCCTATTCAGGCTTTGAGAACAAGGTGCGCGACGCGATTCTCGCGGACGCGGAACGTCTTGGCCTTGAAGCGCTGGTCGATGCCGTTGAAGTGCCGACTGAAACGGTGACTGAAATTCGCCGTGGCAAGAAGGTTCAGTCGGAACGTAAATTTTTCCCCGGCTATGTGCTGGCCAAGCTGAAGATGAATGATGATGTGTATCACCTCATCAAGAATCAGCCCAAGGTCACGGGCTTTTTGGGCTCCAGCGGCAAGCCGCAGCCAATTAGCGAAGCCGAAGCCGCGCGCATTCTGAACACCAAGGAAGAAGCTGCAGCCGCACCGAAGCAGCAAATCCGCGTCGATTATGAAATTGGCGATCAGGTCAAGGTGCTTGAAGGTCCGTTCGCAAGCTTTAACGGTCTTGTCGAAGAGCTCGATTTTGATAAGGGCCGCGTCAAAGTTTCTGTATCCATCTTTGGGCGTCCGACGCCTGTCGAACTTGAATTCGAACAGGTCGAACGCATGAAGTAACGCCTTTTAGGCGTCCATCTGCGGGAGGGGCGTGCCCCGTTTGAACCGCTAAACTTGAAAGAGAGTGAGTAACAATGGCTAAGAAGATTGAGGGCTATATTAAGCTCCAAGTGCCTGCGGGCGCTGCCAATCCCTCCCCGCCGATCGGCCCGGCTCTGGGTCAGCGCGGTGTGAACATCATGGAATTCTGCAAGGCGTTTAACGCTGCCACCAGCGATCTTGAAAAGAACATGCCGATCCCGACGGTTATCACCGTTTATGCGGATCGCAGCTTCTCGTTCGTCACCAAGACGCCGCCGGCCACCTTCTTGATCAAGAAGGCTGCAAAGCTGGACAAGGGCTCGAAGGAACCCGGCAAGACAATCATTGGCACCATTGCCCGTTCGAAGCTGTCGGAAATTGCACAGACCAAGATGAAGGATCTGAACGCAACTGATATCGACGCAGCAACGCGCATCATCGAAGGCTCTGCCCGTTCGATGGGCCTCGAAGTGGTGGAGGGTTAATCCATGGCGTTCCAGAGCAAAAAAGCAAAGAAGCTCGCCGCTGCAATTGATGGCGATAAGCTGTATGGCGTCAGCGAAGCGATCGCGCTTGTCAAAGAGCATGCGACCGCAAAGTTTGATGAAACGATTGAAGTCGCGCTGAACCTCGGCGTTGATCCGCGTCACGCTGACCAGATGGTCCGCGGCGTTGTCTCGCTGCCCAAGGGCACGGGTAAGACGGTGCGTGTCGCCGTGTTCGCCAAGGATGCAAAGGCTGAAGAAGCGCGTGCCGCTGGCGCAGACGTTGTTGGTGCTGAAGACCTGATCGAAGCAATCACCAACGGCAATATTGATTTTGACCGCTGCATTGCCACGCCCGATATGATGGGCATGGTTGGCCGCGTCGCCAAGATCCTTGGCCCCAAGGGCATGATGCCGAACCCGAAGCTGGGCACGGTGACGCCGAATGTCGGCCAAGCTGTGAAGGACGCGAAGGGCGGCCAAGTGGAATATCGCGTCGAAAAGGCCGGTATCATTCACTCGGGCATCGGCAAGGCTTCGTTCTCGGCCGAAGATCTGCGCGCCAATTTTGATGCGCTGGTTGATGCTGTTGTGAAGGCAAAGCCGTCGGGCGCCAAGGGCAAGTATCTGCGCAAGGCTGCCATTAGCTCGTCGATGGGCCCGGGCATCAAGCTCGACATCGCCGAAATCGGCGCTGCCTGATTTTGAATTTTGTGGGGCTTGCTCTCAAGGCAGCCCTGCAAGACTGGGCCGGCCTTCGGGCCGGTTCCACCGTCCGAGACAGCAGGTGAAGGGATTTTGCCCTTCTTAATTGCCTGCCTAGACGGGGACATGGATTTTCTAAGTCTCCAAAAGAGACTGCCATTCCCCACGGACAATTGGTTGCGTGCCTTTGCGGTGCAAAGGTGCGGAACCACCCGGTTTGCGGATGGGCCGCAAGCCGAATGTTGAAGGAGAATGGCATGGATCGTGCTCAAAAGGCCGATGCTGTCGCCGAACTCAAGAGCGTCTTCAACGAGGTTGGTGTGGTGGTTATCACCCGCAACCTGGGGCTTACTGTCGCGCAATCGACAGAGCTTCGTGGGAAGATGCGTGAGGCCGGTGCTAGCTATAAGGTTGCTAAGAACCGTCTCGCCAAGCTTGCTTCTGTGGACACGCCTTATGCCGGTATCAGCGATCTGCTGACCGGCCCGACGGCGCTTAGCAGCTCGGTCGATCCGGTCGCAGCGGCTAAGATCATCGTCGAATTTGCCAAAACCACTGACAAACTTGAAATTGTTGGCGGGGCAATGGGCTCTCAGGTCCTGGATGCAAATGGTGTGAAGGCTCTGGCTTCGCTGCCGTCGCTTGATGAACTGCGCGCCAAGCTCGTGGGCCTTGTACAGGCTCCCGCGACCAAGGTTGCTCAGGTTGTTGGCGCACCGGCTGCACAGCTGGCGCGTGTCTTTGGCGCATATGGCGCCAAGGCCGCCTAATTTTGACACTCAATTGAAACTCATGCGGGCCAAGACCCCGCAATTTGGAGACTTAAAATGGCTGATTTGAACAAAATCGTTGATGACCTTTCGGCTCTGACCGTTCTGGAAGCTGCTGAACTCGCTAAGCTTCTCGAAGAAAAGTGGGGCGTTTCGGCAGCTGCTGCTGTTGCTGTTGCGGCTCCGGCTGCTGGCGGCGCTGCTGCGCCGGCTGCTGACGAGCAGTCCGAATTTGACGTCATCCTCACGGGTGACGGCGGCAACAAGATTGCCGTCATTAAGGAAGTCCGCGCCATCACTGGCCTGGGTCTGACCGAAGCCAAGGCTCTGGTTGAGTCGGCTCCGAAGGCTCTGAAGGAAGGCGTCAGCAAGGACGAAGCTGCTAAGATCAAGGCTCAGCTCGAAGGCGCTGGCGCTCAGGTCGAAGTCAAGTAAGCTTCGCACTTTCGCGACATTGAAGAGGGCGGTCCGCAAGGGCCGCCCTTTTTTGTTGCTGGTCGTTTATTTAATAATGCCTAAAAAATAGGCAGCCTCGCATTCTTGCCCGCAATTCGGGCATCAGCAGGGCGCAGGTGCGCGGCTTATTCACCTCAATCCTACAATAAGTCTTGGAATTCCGAGACTTTTATTAAATTGGCACGGCCTTTGCTGATCTCCTTGTTGACCAAGTCCAAGGGGGTCCAATGAAACTGATCATCGCCATCATCAAACCGTTCAAGCTGGATGACGTTCGTGAGGCGCTGACCGCGCTCGGCGTCAGCGGCATGACGATTACCGAAGTCAAAGGTTTTGGCCGCCAAAAGGGCCAGACCGAAATTTACCGCGGGGCAGAATATTCCACCAACATGGTGCCCAAGGTAAAAGTTGAAATCGCATGTGACGATCCCGTTGCGGATCGCGCGCTCGAGGCCATCCAACAAGCCGCCAACACGGGCTCTATCGGGGATGGCAAAATCTTCATGCTCGATCTCGGTGCCGCAGTGCGCATCCGCACCGGCGAGACCGGCTCGGTCGCACTCTAACGATAAGCAGGGGACATATGACCAAATTCAAAACATGGATTGCCGGGGCCGCGACATTGCTCGCAACCGCCCCTGCATTGGCCCAGACAGGGCCCATCAAGGCGCCCAGCGCTGAACAAATGGCGAGCATGGTCGACAAGGGCGACACAACGTGGATGCTCATTTCGTCAGCTCTGGTGCTGCTGATGTCGATCCCGGCACTTGCGCTGTTTTATGGCGGGCTTGTCCGCACCAAGAACATGTTGAGCTTGTTGATGCAGGTCTTCATGATCGTGTCGATTGCGGCATTGGTCTGGGTCAGCTGGGGCTACACACTCGCCTTCACCAGTGGGTCACCTTATATTGGCGGGCTCTCCAAGCTCT
>JAGWVG010000097.1 GCA_018970965.1 Alphaproteobacteria bacterium
CACAGCGCATCTATGCCCGAAAATGCCGAAAGATACAATATAACATTCAAATCCAGAGAGACTTTGAATCCTGTCATTTGGCCTGACCCAAGAGGGGGGCTTTGCGCCGCTTTCTCCTGCGCTTATAGCCGCGCCATGACTCAGCCTCTTGCTCGCCCCAATGCCATTGCCAATTGGCTCTTCACGGTTGCCAGCCTTGTGTTTTTGATGGTTGTGGTCGGTGGCATCACGCGTCTGACCGAATCGGGCCTGTCGATCACGGAATGGAAACCCATTACCGGCGCCATTCCACCGTTGACGGATGCAGACTGGCAAGAGGCGTTTCGCAAATATCAGCAAATCCCCGAATATCAGTTGCTCAATCAGGGGATGAGCTTGTCGCAATTTAAGTTCATCTTTTTTTGGGAATGGGTGCACCGCCTGCTGGGCCGGGTGATTGGTTTGGCCTTTGCTTTGCCGCTCCTCTGGTTTGCCGCGAAGCGCGCTATTCCCCAAGGCTATGGCCTGCGCTTGGTTGCCCTGTTGGCGCTTGGCGGTTTGCAAGGTGCCATTGGCTGGTGGATGGTTGCCTCGGGCCTCGTTGATCGCACAGATGTCAGCCATTATCGGCTCGCCACGCATTTGCTGACGGCGCTCTTCATCCTTTCAGGCCTTGTCTGGACGGCGCTGGATTTGAAAGGGGTGGCACGCGATGCGGCAACACCGCCTGCGCGCCTGACCGGCTTTTCAGTGGGTGTGGCCGCTGTGCTGGCAGTCCAGTTGCTTTTTGGGGCCTATACAGCGGGCCTCAATGCCGGCTTGGCGTCAAGCGACTGGCCATTGATGAACAGCGATGCAGGTCAATTTTTGCCGCAGCCCAATCTTGAGGGCAGCGCCTTTTATGTGCTGACCAATGATCCCTTTGTGATCCACTTTTTCCATCGCTGGTGGGCATGGGCTGTGGTGATCGCGTTGGTGCTGCTGGCGCGGCGGGTGAAGGCGGCAGGCGTCCGGCCAGCCTCAATGGCCATTCATGCCGCCTTTGGCACGCAAATCCTGCTGGGCATCGCGACGGTGATGACGCACGTAAACATCCCCCTTGCAGTGCTGCACCAGGCAGTTGGTGCGCTTGTTGTTGGCACAACTGTGTGGGGGCTGCACATCTTGGGTCGCCGCCCGGTGATGTGACCGGTATTATTTTACCCGTTTGAAGACCCCTGCGAATCCTTGACTTAAATGCAGCTACCTGCAAAAGGGCCGCCATCGCCGCTGCCCTATGGGGCGGCGCGTTTTTGTTTTTTCGTCAAGAGGACGCACTTTTATGAAGGCGCTCACCCGCATCACCAAGCCGGCGAAACCGGCAGAGGTCGAAAAGCAGTGGCACATCATCGACGCCGAAGGCCTCGTTGTGGGCCGCGTTGCCACGATCATCGCAAACATTCTGCGCGGCAAGCATAAGCCGAGCTTCACTCCGCACGTTGATTGCGGTGACAATGTCATCGTCATCAATGCTGACAAGGTGCGCTTCACTGGCCGCAAGCTGGGCCAGAAGGTCTATTACAAGCACACCGGTTATCCGGGTGGGATCAAGGGCATCACCGCTGGCAAGGTTCTTGAAGGCCGCTTCCCGGAGCGCGTTCTGGAAAAGGCTGTTGAGCGCATGATCCCGCGGGGTCCGCTGGGCCGTCAGCAGATGCGCAACCTGCGCCTCTATTCGGGCACCGAGCATCCGCACGCCGCCCAGAACCCCAATGTCATCGACGTTGGCTCGCTGAACCGTAAGAATAAGGTGGGTGCATAATGTCCGACACCGATACCCGTCAGTCGCTCGCCGATCTGGGTGAGCTCACCAACACCGCTGCTGCTCCGGCTGCTGCTGCTGCGCCTGCAGTTGAAGCGCCTGCTGCACCTGCAGCGCCCGCTGCTCCGCTGCGTGAGCGTGAAGTTGATGCGCAGGGCCGTTCCTACGCCACGGGCCGTCGTAAGGACGCTGTTGCCCGCGTGTGGGTGAAGCCCGGCACCGGCAAGATCACGATCAATGGCCGTGATCAGGAAATCTATTTCGCACGTCCGACGCTGCGTCTCGTCATCAACCAGCCCTTCGGCATTGCCGAACGTGAAGGTCAGTATGACGTGATCGCCACTGTTAAGGGCGGCGGTCTTTCGGGCCAGGCAGGCGCTGTGAAGCACGGCATCAGCCAGGCACTGACCAAGCAAGAGCCTGCGCTCCGCTCGGTCGTCAAGAAGGCTGGCTTCCTGACTCGCGATAGCCGCGCTGTTGAGCGTAAGAAGTATGGCCGTGCCAAGGCACGTCGTAGCTTCCAGTTCTCGAAGCGTTAATCGCGCGCAGACGAACGGTTGTTCAAGAAACAGGGGGTCGCTGGCAACAGCGGCCCCTTTTTCTATACCCTGTTGAGACGGCTGACAGCATAATGGCCGGTAGGGCTGGCTTCTACGCCAGTGGCCTGACCGTTACATATTCATCAATGGATTTGCTGAAGTTACCCAAATACCGGCGCGTTTTGTCAGTGGGCACAACAAACTTAACCCGCTGGCCATGGGGCGCTGTGATAAAACTCACCCAGTCATTTTTCCGCAACGCAGACAATCTGCGATAGGCATAAGTCCGGGTTTGGAATTCTTTGTGGTCCATCACTTGGCCGACAGTGATCTGGCGTCCCTCGTGCCAATCTAAGGCCAACCATGCGAGCAGCAGTTCTTCATCCCCATCTAGGGCAGTAATCGCCGTATCTTCTCGAAGTCTTTTGATAAGACTCAGGAGGGAAGCGCAATTTTGCGAAATCAAGGGCACTTTAGCCCCCTCCTTTACGATGAAAGAGATATGCCGAGTGTTTAAAAAACTTTCATTTTTGTGACAAATTTTGTTTTCCTGCAACTTTTGCAGAAACGCAAACTTATCTCATGCGCATCGATCCAGCGCTTATCTATGCGCCTGCGTTTTCACCGCGCGTCAAACGCCTCAAGCTCATAGGCAATCGACGCTTCCACCAGCAGCTCCCATAACATGGCCGCCGTTTCTTCCGGCCACTGCGCCGCGCGCGCCGCTTGCCGCACATTGGCAATCACTTGGGCCTTGCGTGCTTCGTCGCGCACCATATGGCGTTCGGGCTTAATCCGGGCGGCGGCACGCATATAGGCAAAACGTTCACCCAACAAACGCGCCAATTCTGCATCAAGGGCATCCACGCCCGCGCGCACTTCGGCCATTGTGGTGCAGGCCTCTGGTGCGCACACAAGCTTATCCTTCACGATGATGCCCTTCTTTCCTCTGGCGCAAGCTGCTCAGGTGGCGGGCTGATAGCGGTGTCGCGCCGGGAGGGAAAGAGGTGCCTTAGTCGGTCGCGGCCGTGTCTTGCGTCAACACGCGGACTGTGTTGCGCGCAAATTCATCCAGCACTTTGCGCGCCCAATCCGTCAAATCATATTTGCGGACACGCCGGTCATTTCGGTCATGCTCAACTTTTAGCAATTCACTGCTGACCATCCGCTTTAAGATCAGGCTGAATGCGGCTGAAGAGGCGCGCGATTTTGCGCGTAAGGCAGCCGAGGCGGTCGGTCCATTTTCATAGAGCCGCATGAGAATTTCAAATTCCGGCGTAATCGCGCGGAGGTGGAATGTCTGCTCAACTCGGGTGAGCCCTGCTGTCAATTGGCCCATGGAATATCCAGCTTCTACTTTCAGATTGGGCCCCATCAGGGGCAGTTTGAGACCAAGGGTCGCAAGTTAATCTATAACCCGCAAACTGCCTGGTCTGTTCCACAAGCATGTGGAAACATTCGACAACCGATCAAGACCCACCCTTAAACGGACCAAAGTCCTAACAAGGGGTGATATTTTCTATCAGCGCACTGAGATGGACAAATAATGTCAGCACCCATAGACTTGGGGCAGATCCAATTTCTGGGGAGTTCAAGATGCGTCGTTTCGGCTTGACAATGATGAGTGTACTGGCTGGCCTGACAGCGGCAGGATGCGCGCGAAACGAGCCAATCCAGACAGACCGAACTGCCTTTAATTTTGACTCCAGCTATCAGCGGGCGAGCTTTGCTCAGCCGATTGAAACGACCTTTGACCGCACTGTGAAAGTGTTTCGCGAATCTGGCTATGTGCTGGATATCGTCGATCGTGCGACAGGCCAGATTAGCGGACGGCGCGGCAAGACGGCCGATAAAGGCGGGCGCAATGAAGTGAAGCTGCAATTTTTTGCGCTGGTGATGCCGGCTGCCAATCATGGGAGCCAATTGGCGCTCAAGTTTACACAAGTCGCGCGCGTGGGCATTCCCGTGATCAGCGAGGCGCGCGCGGAAGTGATTTTAAGCCAGCCCGAATTATACGCTTATGTCTTCCGCCGTGTAGATAGCGCGTCGGACGCGGTGGGCGCCGCGCCTGCAGCTGTCTCCACCCCGGCGGCACCCGCAGAAGGGGCATCTAATGCCAATGCGGATTTGATGCCCGCGGATCCCGCTACGCCGCAGCAGCGTTGACCTCAGTTGGCGTTGCCGCTGGCGAGCAAGCGGTTTAAATTTTCCGCCAGCAAGGCACGGACATCGGGTGCAAGATCATAATTGCGCACGCGCCGATCGGCTTTGCCCTGTTCAACAATCAGCATGCCCTCTTCAGTGAGGCGTTTCAGGGCCTTCACGAAGGCAGCCAGTGACGCACTTGTCGCCTCGAGAACAGTCATCGAGGGCGATGGGCCATGGACATAGAGAAAAAAGAGTATCTCAAAATCGAAGGTGACGAGCCGTGTGCCAGTTTCCTTCTCACAGGTTCTCACGAACTCAATCAGACGCATCATAGACGCAGTTCCCCCCATATGCGGGGCGGTTTACGCATAACGCGATGCCTGCGTCATTGCCAAAATGTGACGATGATTCAGACAGGTATTTCTGCGACTTAGCGCAAGGCCGTAACGGCCACTTCGCTTAGCGCAGCTTTTTGCGATGTGTCTCTAAATCAAGCACCGCGCTGTCAGCGCCCTCAGGCAACAGACCCAATCGCCGAGCGACTTCTTGATAGGCTTCGACTTCGCCTCCCAAATCGCGGCGGAAGCGATCCTTGTCCAGCTTTTCACCCGACGCCATGTCCCACAAGCGGCAGCCATCTGGGCTGATTTCATCCGCCAGAATGATGCGGGCAAAATCATTTTCCCAAACGCGGCCAAATTCCAGCTTGAAGTCAACCAGTCGGATGCCGATCGCAGCAAACAGGCCGGACATGAAATCATTAATACGGATCGCCATGTCCGCAATATCGTGCATCTCTTCTTGGCTGGCCCAACCAAAGCACGCGATGTGTTCATCCGTAATCAGCGGGTCGCCGAGCGCATCATCTTTATAATAATATTCAAGGACCGTGCGGCTCAGCTGTGTGCCTTCTTCCACGCCCAAGCGTTTGGAGAGCGAGCCTGCGGCCACATTGCGGACCACCACTTCAATGGGCACGATTTCGACTTGGCGTACCAGCTGCTCACGCATGTTCAGGCGTTTGATGAAATGCGTGGGGATGCCGATATTCCCGAGCAATGTGAACACATGCTCTGAGATGCGGTTGTTGATGACACCCTTGCCATTAATCGTGCCCTTTTTCTGGGCGTTAAAGGCGGTTGCGTCGTCCTTAAAATATTGGATGAGCGTTCCCGGCTCCGGCCCTTCATAAAGGATCTTGGCCTTACCTTCATAAATTTGGCGGCGGCGGTTCATCGGCGGGTCCTGACTTCGGTAACAAGCGCGAAGCCCCGGCAGGCGTGGGCTTTGCAAACCGCACGATCACCGGGGCAAAACCCGCATTAGCCGAGGATGGCGCGGAGGGCAATGTTGCGTCACTGGCGCACGTCGTGCCGTTCATCTCTGTGACATGTCTTTGTATTTACATCACGCGAGCCAATGGCATGTTGGTGCCACTGGAGGATGGAGGATATGATGAACAAGCCCCTTTTGAGCATCGGGATGAGCCTGTTGGTGGCAGCACCCGCACTTGCCCAGCAAATTGAGCGCCAGGAAGTGCGCATTGTCGCGCCGCCGCTCAGCCGTGCGGATGTCGAAACACGTGTTAAAACACAATTTGCAGAAATTGACGCCAACAAGGATGGCTTTGTCACGCGCGAGGAAATTGCCGCCCACCGCGAAGCGCGGATGAAGGCAGGCATGGACCGCATGTTTGACGGCATGGACGCGAATAAGGATGGGTCGATCAGCCGCGCAGAATTTGAGGCGCATCATGCAGCGATGCGGCGTGATATGCCGCCTTTGCCAGAAGGCGCTGAAGGCCCGGTTATGATGATGATGCATGATGGCGAAGGCCATCAGACCGAAACCATCATGGTGCCGCCTTTGGGCGCCAAAGGTGCCTCGCCAATGGCTGGCATGGCCCCTGGCAGCGAACGCCGCATCTTCATCCAAAAGCGGGTTATTGGCAGCCCACTTGCCGCCACGATCAGCGAGCGGATGTTTGAAACCGCAGATAGCAATAAAGATGGCAAATTGAGCCAAGCCGAAGTCAGCAGCGCGGCACTGGCCCGCTTTGATCGGCTCGACACGAATAAAGATGGCACAATTGGCCCGGACGAGCGCCAGGCCGAAGCGGGCAAGATGCGCATGATGCTGCGTAAGAACATGATGCCACGATAAAAAATATGGCCCCCTGCGCCATTGTGGGGGGCCATATTCTAAACCTGTTTGTGCAGCG
>JAGWVG010000098.1 GCA_018970965.1 Alphaproteobacteria bacterium
AGCCGCAGACGGGTGACACGGCGTTCATCGCCTTCGGTGACTTCTAATTGCCAGCCGCTGTCATGCGCCAGAATTTCGCCAACGCTTGGCACATGGCCGGCCAGTACGAAGGCCAGCCCGCCCAGCGTATCGACATCTTCGTCAATATCGCCCAGTCGCGCGTCAATCATCTCCGCCACATCTTCCAAGGGCGCACGGGCATCGGCTTCCCAAATGCCGTCTTCGACATTGGCGAGCATGGCGACAGGCGCGTCATCATGCTCATCTTCAATGTCGCCGACAATTTCTTCGACCAAATCCTCAATGGTGACGAGGCCTTCGGTGCCCGAATATTCGTCAATCACAATGGCCAAATGCATCCGCTTCGCGCGCATATCAGCCAGCAGATCCAGCACGCCGCGCGCAGCGGGCACATAAAGCGGCTGGCGGATCAGCCGGGTGATGGTGGCCGGAGGTTTGCGGTTGCGCGCCAAAATGCCAAACACATCCTTGATGTGGACCATGCCCACCACATCATCGAGATTGTCTTTATACACGGGCAAGCGGCTGTGCCCGGCTTCGGCAAAGGCCTTTACCAATTCAGCAAAGCTGGTGGTGGTGGGCACGGCAATGATGTCGCTGCGCGGCACCGCAATGTCGCCCACGGTGCGTTCGCCAAAATGTAGAAGATTTTTGAGCATTTCCCGCTCAATTGCGGAAAGATCGCCCGGGGCGGGGCGCTCGCCATCTTCTTCGGCTTCTTCAATGGCGTCCTCAATCTGATCGCGCAGCGAGGCTTCGCGTCGCCAAAAGGTCAGCGATCTTAGCGATTGAAACCAAGACCGGCTGCTACTTCCATCCTCCGTCATGTTAACGCGTCTCATCTCCATAAGGATCATCATGGCCCAAATCTGCCATGATGCGGCGTTCCAGCGCTTCCATCGCTTCGGCCTCGTCGTCTGATATATGGTCAAACCCCATCAGATGCAAAACGCCATGCACCATCAGATGCGTGGCGTGCGCTGTCATGGCAATGCCCTTCTCCGCCGCTTCGTGCGCGCAGGTTTCTTGCGCCAGCACAATGTCGCCCAGCATCACCTCAGGAAAAGGGCTGTCGGCAAGGCCAGCAATTTCATCTCTCTCAAACATAGGGAAAGACAGGACATTGGTGGGCTTGTCCTTGTTCCGATATTCACGGTTAAGGGTCTGCACTTCAGAATCGCGCGTCAGGCGGACGGCAATTTCAATTGGCATTTCGCTGTCAGCCAGCGCCACAAAGGGAGACATGCGCACGGCGCGATCGACGGCACGCGCGGCCAGCGCGTCCCAATCGGTCCCCGCATCCCAGCCTTCATTCAATAGCGCAGTTTCGATCATCGCGGCGCGCTGTCCGGCCCTTCATAGGCTTCAACGATCCGGCCGACGATCGGGTGGCGCACCACATCTGCGGCGTTGAAGCGCACGGTGGCAATGCTCTCAACCCCTTCCAGCCGCGAGACAGCATCGGCCAAGCCCGACTTGCTCTGATCGGGCAAATCGACCTGACGCGGATCTCCACAAATGACCATCCGGCTGTTCATGCCAAAGCGCGTCAAAAACATTTTCATTTGGGCCGGCGTGGTGTTTTGCGCTTCGTCTAAGATGATGAAGCTATCCGCCAGCGTGCGCCCGCGCATGAAGGCAATGGGGGCAATTTCAATTTCGCCGCTGGCAATGCGTCGCTCGACTTGTTCCGCCGGCAAGCAATCATAGAGCGCATCATATAGCGGACGCAAATAGGGGTCGACCTTCTCCTTCATGTCGCCCGGCAAAAAGCCCAGCCGCTCGCCCGCTTCAACAGCGGGGCGAGAGAGGATCAGACGATCGACGGATCCGGTAATCAACTGCGCAACGGCTTGTGCAACGGCCAAATAGGTTTTGCCGGTACCCGCTGGGCCGAGCGCAAAGATAACGTCGTTACGCGTCAACGCTTCCATATAGCGGATCTGCGTGGCGGAACGCGGCACAATCGTCTTTTTGCGCGTGCGGATCATCACTGGTGGCGCTTCGCTTGCCTCATGGCGGATAATGCCATCCAGTGTGGGTTCGGCTGACATGGAAATTGCCGATGAGACGGTGCCCGCATCCACCTCTTCCCCATGTACGATGCGGTTGTAGAGGCCCGTCAGCACATCGCGCGCGCGTCCAATTGCGCTTGCTTCGCCTTCGATTTGCAGTCGGTTGCCACGGGCCGCAATATAAACACCCAAGGCGTTTTCAATGGCGACCAAGTTTTGGTCATAATGCCCGAAGACGGCGCCCAGCAATTGCGGGCGATCAAACACCACCTCGATACGGGCGCGGTCGCCCGGTTGGGCGGGCTGGGGTTTACGCGGCATTCAGGTCCTTGCCTATTGGGGTGCCAGCGAGGCTGTTCGGCCCTGCTGATACCAGATGGACGTCCACCATGTCACCGATTTGTGCATCAGAAATGACATGGACCGATTGTAACCAAGGCGATTTGCCGATCTTCTGACCCGGCAATTTGCCATTTCGTTCTAACAGAACCTGCGTCGTCTTGCCCACACTTGCTTGATTAAACGCCAGTTGCTGGGCGTTGAGCAGGGCTTGCAGGCGCTGAAGACGATCGTCCATCACCTCAGGTGCAATCTGATCGTCCATCGTGGCCGCAGGCGTGCCGGGGCGCGGCGAATATTTAAAGCTGAAGGCCAGCGCATAATTGGCAGCCTCAATCAAGCGCAGCGTATCTTCAAACTCCGCCTCAGTTTCACCCGGAAAGCCGACAATGAAATCGCCGGACAAGGCAATGTCAGGCCGCGCGGCGCGAACGCGATCAATGATCTTCAGGTAGGAATCGGCCGTATGCTTACGGTTCATTGCTTTGAGCACGCGATCATTGCCGGATTGAACGGGCAAATGAAGGAATGGCATCAGCTTTTCCACCTCGGCATGCGCGCGGATCAGCCCCTCCGTCATGTCATTAGGATGGCTGGTTGTATAGCGAATGCGCGCAAGACCGGAGATGGCATCAAGCGCGCGGATCAGATGATCAAGGCCTTTGCCGTCCTCTTCCCACGCATTCACATTCTGGCCCAGCAGCGTGATTTCTTTGGCGCCGGCATCGACCAGCGCCTTCGCTTCATCCACAATCGCGGCAAAGCTCCGGCTGATTTCGCCGCCGCGCGTATAGGGCACCACACAATAGGTGCAGAATTTGTCGCAGCCTTCTTGCACCGTCAAAAAGGCTGTCGCGCCCGTCTTGCGGCGTGCGGGCAATTTCGAGAATTTATCGAGCCCCGGCAGGTCAAGATCATGCACGCGTTCACCGGCGGCGGCCCGTGCGATCATCTTGGGCAGTTCGTGATAGGCTTGGGGCCCAACCACAATATCCACATCGCGCGTGCGCGCCGTCACTTCGGTGCCCTCGGCTTGGGCCACACAACCGGCGACCGCGATCATCGGGCGGCTGCCATCTTCGCGGCGTTGACGGCCAATATCGGAATAGACCTTTTCCACGGCCTTTTCCCGAATATGGCAAGTGTTGAGCACCACCAGCTCAGCTTCGCCTTCGGGCGCGGCGGCCATGCCTTGCGCACCCAATAATTCAGCCATGCGTTCGCCATCATAGACGTTCATCTGGCAGCCAAAGGATTTGACGTGGAAGCTTTTGGGTGTTGGTCGAGTCATGCCCCGCGCCCTAGCCCAGCCCCAAGGCGGCGGCAATCTCGGCGCGGCTATGGGCCGCAATGGCCTTGCGGTCGGCAAAATCATCATGGCTTAACGGTGCTAAGAAAAGAACGCGCACGCGAAAGCGCCCGGGACGGCTCAGCACGCGCAGAGCATTGGCGCCAAAGCTTTCTTCCCCCACCCATGCAATTTCGCCAACAATGTGCCCATAATCAAGCGCGACGGGCTGGATCGAAATGTCATCAGGTGCCGGGGTGACAGCGGCAATTAATGACGACCTGAATGTCAGGAGCGCACTGCCATCATGCGTTGTCCCTTCGGGAAACAAGGTGACGGGCTGACCAGATAATAAGGCCGTTTGCAGCGCGTTGGCTTGATGATGCGCCGTATGTCGCGCTTCGCGCTCAACATAGACGGTGTTGTTGCTTGTCGTTAGCCAGCCAATCAGCGGCCAGGGCTTCATATCGGCTTTGGCGACAAAGGCGCAGCGCGTTTGCCCAGCGAGCACCAAGATATCGAGCCAGCTGATATGATTAGCGATATAAAGTACTTTGCGTCGGATAGGTTTGCCGACCATTTCAACATCGGCGCCTGCGATCCAGCCGACCACAAACAAAAACATGCCGGCAATGGGGGATCGGCGATCAAAAACACGCCACAGCATGTGGACGGGCACAAAAACCAACAGCGCAGCCACAATTGCGGCAATCCGCACAAAGGCGCGCGGATGCGTCCGATCAGCTCTTGCGATCGAGTGCGACGCCATAAAGTTCCATGCGATGGTCAACAAGGCGGAAGCCCAGCCGTTCGGCGATTACCTTTTGCAAGGCTTCCAATTCTGGGTCGACAAATTCGATGACGCGGCCCGTTTCGACATCAATTAAATGATCGTGATGCGCCTCGGCCGCGGCTTCGTAGCGCGATCGGCCATCGCCAAAATCATGCCGTTCCAAAATACCCGCCTCTTCAAAGAGGCGCACTGTGCGGTAGACGGTGGCAATGGAAATGCCCGGATCAATTGCAGAGGCGCGCTCGTGCACGGCTTCCACATCCGGGTGGTCGGCCGCTTCTGACAAGACCTTGGCAATCACGCGCCGCTGATCCGTAATCCGCAGGCCCTTTTCCTGGCACAGCGCTTCAACATCAATATAGCGGTTCATGCAAAAAATCCGGGGCCAGAAAACAGGATCATTCCCATCTTCTAGCCCCCAAATTTTTTAACGCAAAGCTAAGATTACGCCTTGGCAGACTTGCGACGGCGCCCTGCGGCCGGTTTGCGGCCCAGACCGATTTGCACCGCCAGACTGCGGCGCTGTTCCGCATAATTGGGCGCAACCATTGGGTAATCGCGCGGCAAGCCCCATTTGGTGCGATACTCATCGGGCGTCATGCCATAATGCGTCATCAGATGCCGCTTGAGCATCTTCAGCTTTTTGCCATCTTCAAGGCAGACAATGTAATCCGGCTTAACTGATGCACGAATGGAAACAGCTGGCTCGGGCGCTGCGGCGACCACGGGTGCCGGCGCGCCCAAATTGCTCAACGCGCCATGCACATTGGCAATGAGCTGCGGCAAATCTGCTACGGCGACGGAATTGTTGCTGACATGGGCGGCCACGATATCCGCGGTCAGCGTAATCAGCGTTTCATTCAGATTGCTGTCTGTCATCTTTTGAGCCTCATCTCCTCGGACCCCTTGCTAGAACTCGGCATAGAGCCAAGGCCTGCCCGGGCATCGAATTGTTTTATTTATAAGTAATTATTACAAGTTTATATTATTGAATTTCACACTTCACAGATTGCGCTGCAAAGTCAAAGCATCAAATTGGTTGTTATCTAATCCGCGATAGTAATTTTCGCGTCTACCAATCTGTGTAAATCCCATTTTTGTATAAAGTTCAACTGCAACGTTACCAGAACGGACTTCGAGAATAACCCTTTTGACACCATTCTGATGACACCAATAGAATACAGAATGCAGCAATAGTTGACCAATGCCTTTGCGCTGTTGTGAGGCCGCTGTCGCAATTAATAATAATTCAGCTTCATCTAAAACAGACCGCACAAGCGCAAAGCCAAGAACATCTTCCCCAGACACTGCAAGCCGAAGGACTGTGCCTGGCAGGCAGAGAAGTCCGCGACATTGTTCTGCTGTCCAAGCCTCGCCAAAGGCGGGATCAAAGGCAGATTGCATCACAGGCATGATCCGGTCGACACTGTGAAAATCGCCCGCGATAATCTCTACGGCACGGGTCATGGGTTGGGCTTGGCATCCGGCGCACGGCCGTAAATTGGCTCAGCGGGTAGCGCGCGCAAAGCGGCGGGCAAGAGCCGAGCGTCCCGGGCATCAGGCCCCACATCATGCGCCACCTCGCAGCGGATGCGGGCCGCCGCAGAGCCAGCAACACATCTCCAGAACGGAACCGATTCTGCCACCTGCGAGGCAAGCGGCGCTTGGGCGGCCAGCCCGTCACGCACAAATGGCTGGATGAACACCTCGCCATGCCCACCTTCAATTGCAATCAAGGTTTCATCCAGCTCGGGATGATCTGCAAAGACCCGCGCTGCCAAAAGCGCGTGTGTGCTATAGCCCGTCACAGGTACGCCCCATGCGAGCCCAAGCGCGCGCGCCGCCGCCAATCCAACCCGCACGCCTGTAAAGCTGCCCGGCCCACAATTGACGAGGATTGCATCGGCGCGCCCACCATCGGGCAGCGCCGCTATCATGGGGATCAGCCGTTCCGCATGGCCGCGCGCGCCCTCCTGATGGTCATGTGCGATGATCGTCGCGCCATCGAGCAGGGCCACCGAACAGGCCGTGGTCGCTGTCTCAATGACAAGGATCATGCAAAATCAGACGATGCTGTTAAAGCGTTCAAAAGCCGGACGCGGCGAGCGATCAAAAATCGACGCCGGATCGCCATAGCCAAGCGTTGAAATGAAGTTCGACTTCACCGAAGTGCCGCCAAAAAAGGCAGCATCAACGGCAGAATTGTCAAAGCCGGATATCGGCC
>JAGWVG010000099.1 GCA_018970965.1 Alphaproteobacteria bacterium
GGAAGCCCTCCTGCACGGCCAGACGAATATCCTTAGCTGTTACGTCATTTTGGAAGTCGACAAAGGCCTTGATCCGTCGGGGGTCTTTGGGCGTGGGCAGGGCATCTATCGTCATTCCTGCGCCGAAATTCCAATTGCCGGAACATGCCCCCACACAGCGCACATTTTCTGCCGCTGCATCTGGCACAAAAGCACCCAGATCGTCACGCCACGCGAGGCTGCCCTTGCTGTGGGACCAGAGGTGGACCGTGGGTGTCCACCCGCCCGCCATAATCACCGCATCGCTGGAGAGCGTCTTGCGCCCGCTGCCATCATTTGCTGCTATCTCAACTGCCTGAACGCGATGCCGGCCCTTCACGCCAATGACGCTGTGGCCAAGATGCACTGCAATCCCCAATGCGGCGGCTTCGTCGCGAAGTGCTGAAGAAACAGTATCGCGGACGTCGATAATTGCTTCAATGCCAACGCCCGCCTTGGCAAGCGCGAAGGCATCGCGCCAGCCACTGTCATGGCTGGCCATCAGCACCAGCGCCCGGCCCACCGCCACGCCATAGCGCAGCGCATAGGTTTTGGCGGCAGACGCCAGCATCACGCCGGGTGTATCATTGCCATCAAATACCAAAGGCCGCTCAATCGCACCTTGCGCCAGCACAACTTCAGTCGCGCGGATGCGCCATAGCTTTTCGCGCGGGCCCTTTCCTGTCTCAGCAAGATGGTCAGTCAGCCGCTCCACCGCGCCAATAAAGTTATCGTGGAAATAGCCAAAAGCTGTCGTGCGCGTCAGCACGGTCACATTGGGGGCGTCAGCAAGCGCCTGCAGGCTCCGCTCCAGCCAAGGCCATAGGCTTGGGTCAGACAGCGCACCGCCACCTGCCTCGTCTTGCTCGTCAATCAGGATGACGCGTTTCTTGGTGCCAGTTGCTTCTAGGGCTGCGTCAATCCCGGCAGGGCCAGCCCCAATGATCAGCAAGTCGCAATGCGCGTAGGTGGCGGAATAATGATCAGGGTCAATCTCGGTCGGGGCGTTGCCCAGCCCCGCCATACGGCGGATGGCGGGCTCATACAGCTTTTCCCAAAAGGACCGCGGCCACATAAACGTCTTGTTGTAGAACCCGGCGGGGAAGAACATGCCCAGCCGATCATTCACGGCACCAAAATCATGCCGCAGCGATGGCCAGCGGTTCTGGCTGGTTGCCGTGAGGCCATCGTAAATTTCGATCGCAGTGGCGCGCAAATTGGGCGTGAAGCGGCCGGGGCCGCGCGTGACTGAAATCAAAGCGTTGGGCTCTTCACTCCCCGCACCCAGCAGACCACGGGGGCGATGATATTTGAAAGAGCGGCCAAATAGCTGCACGTTGTTGGCCAGCAAGGCCGAGGCAAGCGTGTCTCCCGCAAAGCCCTGATAGACTTTCCCGTCAAATGAGAAATGCTGTGGTGCGGCGCGGTTGACGCGGCCACCTTGGGGCAAGCGATGGCCGGTCATTTGCGCGGCTCCCCTGCCTTATAGGTTGTTTCAAATTTATCCGTCACAGTATCGCGCACGGCATTGAAGAAGCGGCCACAGCCATGGCTATGGCGCCAACGCTCATGGTGCCGCCCGCGCGGATTGTTGCGGATGAACAAATAACGTTCCCATTCCGCATCGCTCATCGTGCTGGGATCAAGCGGCCGGGCAATATGTGCCTCGCCGCCATAAGCAAATTCAATTTCGGGGCGATCTTCGTCGCAATAGGGGCAATGGATTAAAATCATATCAGTGCGCCACCGCTGCTGCTGCCGCTTCGTCAATCAGCCGACCATTGCGGAACCGATCCAAATTAAAGGGGGCGTTGATGGAGTGCGGCTCATCCTTCGCCATTGTATAGGCCAGCAGATCACCCGCGCCCGGCGTTGCTTTGAAGCCGCCCGTGCCCCAGCCACAATTTACATACAGGCCCTGCACAGGCGTTTTGCCAAGAATGGGGGAGCGATCGGGCGTCACATCCACAATTCCGCCCCACGTGCGCAGCATGCGCATCCGCCGGAAAATGGGGAAGATTTCACAAATGGCTGCCAATGTATGTTCGACAATGTGGAGCGCGCCGCGCTGCGAATAGCTGACATATTGGTCAGTGCCCGCGCCAATTACCAGCTCGCCCTTGTCCGACTGGCTCATATAAGCATGGACTGTGTTGGACATGACAACGCACGGGAAGATGGGCTTGACGGGCTCTGACACCAAAGCCTGCAGCGGATAGCTTTCCAGCGGAAAATCCAGCCCAGCCATCTGCATCAGCACCGATGTGTTGCCCGCGGCTGATACGCCAATGCGTTTGCAGGCGATGGCGCCGCGCGTTGTTTCAACGCCTGTGACTGCGCCATCAGGCCCGCGGTTGATGCCAGTGACGGCGCAATTCTGGATAATATCAACGCCCAGCGCGGCCGCCGCGCGCGCATAGCCCCAAGCCACCGTATCGTGCCGCGCCGTGCCCCCGCGCCTTTGCAAAGCGGCCCCCAGCACAGGGTAGCGGGCATCCGGCGAAATGTTGAGCGGCGGGCAATAGGCTTTGGCCTCTTCAGGCGTCAGCCATTCATTGTCGACGCCATTTAAGCGATTGGCATGAATATGCCGCTTAAAGCTTTGAATATCATGGACATTATGCGCGAGCATCATCACGCCACGCTTGGAGTACATGGTGTTGTAATTCAGCTCTTGGCTCAGCCCATCCCACAGCTTCACCGCGTGATCATAGAGATGCGCGCTTTCATCATAGAGATAATTGGAGCGGATGATTGTGGTGTTGCGGCCGGTATTGCCGCCGCCAATCCATCCTTTTTCCAAGACGGCGACCTTGGTGATCCCATATTTTTTGGCAAGGTAATAAGCGGCGCCCAGCCCATGCCCGCCTCCGCCAATGATGATGGCATCATAGGCTGGCTTCGGGGCGGCATCCGGCCATTGTTCTGGCCAATCCTTATGGCCATTGAGTGCCTTTGCGATCAAGCTGATCGCGCTAAACCGTGTCATGCCTTGTGTCCCCCCAAGGGCATAAATGTCGTTACCATGCGACACCCAATTGTCGCCGCACGCGCGATAGGCGTGGCATTCTTCATTAAATCAGCCGGCAGCAACATGGACATTAGGATGCGTTTTTGAGCGCGCCTTTCGCGCGATCCACGTAGAAATCCTTAAAATCCTCTACCAGCTTTTCTTCGACGGCATAGGTACCGGGGCGATAGCCATCGGTTGAGATGCCGCGATGATTGATGGCGGAAAAATGCCCGTCTTGTTCGTTTGTCCGCCGCCACAATGCCGCCAGATGGTCAGGATCATAATCCACGCCTTCAACGGCATCTTCATGCACAAGCCAGCTTGTCCGCAGCAGCGTCTTATCCGCCGCGACAGGCGTGAGCGAGAAGGTGACGACATGATCGCAGCAGAAATGGCTCCAGCTGTTGGGCTGGGTCCATACGGAAAGGCTCGAGCTTTCCGGCTCTGTAAAAGGCCCAATCAGTTTTTTGCAGGCCAGTTTACCATCAATGGATTGTGTGACCGCGCCATTGGCGAGCGGAAGGCGCGCCATACGGTGCCACCAGCCATCGGGAAACTCGATCAGCTCGCGGAAAATGCCCATGTCTTTCCATTGCGCGCGCTTCGCCTCGACCATGGCGTCAAACGCCTTGTCATCGACGACATCTTCCTCACCATCTTCGGGCAGTCCTTTGCCAAAGCCATAGGTGCCCAGCACGCTGATGAGTTCCGGATGGCCGCCCTCGCAGTGGTAGCATTCCCGGTTGTTTTCCATCACCAATTTCCAATTGGCGTCTTCAATATAATTATCCTGAACCGCAACTTTGCAGCGCTCCAGATCATATACAGCAATCTGATCGACAATATCGGCCTTCACCCTGTCAATCGGTGGCGGATTATCATCCATGCAGATGAAGATCATTCCGCCGACATTTTCGAGCGCCACAGGCGCAAGGCCGTTATCTTTTTTGTCAAAGCCGTCCGGCATGCCGCGCGCTGCAAGCAATGCGCCGTCGAGACCATAGCTCCATTGGTGATAGGGGCAGGTGAGGCGGGGCGCTCGCCCGCGCTGCTCTTCACAAATACGCGCGCCCCGGTGGCGACAGCTGTTCCAAAAGGCGCGCACTTCATTATCCCGCCCGCGCACAATGATGATGGAGTTATGTGCGACTTCGAACAGGAAGTAATCGCCCGGATTCTTCACGTGTGCGACAGTGCAGGCATACAGCCAAACCGACTTCAGCATCACTTGCGTGTCAAATTTGAACGCCTCTTCGCTGACATAGAGATCGCGGGGGAGAGTCATCCCCTTGCGATTTTGGTTGAGCAGCTGGGCAATCGGTTCAAAGCGAGACATGGGCTTAGCTCCTGAGCGCAATATTGTCCGGATCATATGGCGAATCTGGAATGATCGTCGCCTTATGCAGCTTGCCGAGAATGGCGATTTCAAACTCGGCGCCCTCAACGGCCAGGTCAGGTCGGATCATCGCCAGCGCCAGACTTTTGCTCACGCGCCAGCCATAGCCGCCCGATGTCGCGCGGCCCACAATTTCGCCATTTTGATAAATGGCTTCTGATCCGCGGGCATCGGCGTCCGTCACGCCATGGACTTCCATGGTAACCAGCTTATTGGCAACGCCTTTTTCCTGCCACGCAAGCAGCGCTTCTTTGCCATAAAAGCCGGGCTTTTTGAGGCTGATGAAGCGATCCAAACCGCTCTCATAGGCGGAATATTCGACGGACAATTCACGCGGGATGAGCTTATAGCTTTTTTCAATCGCCATCAGCGTCATGGCCCGGATGCCAAAGGGCTTGATGTCGAACTCAGCGCCAGCTTCCATCAGCAGATCGAAGATGTAATTCTGCATTTCAATCGGGTGGTGAATTTCCCAGCCCAATTCGCCGATGAAATTGACGCGCAGTGCATCAACTTGCGCAACGCCAAGGCTGATCCGCTGGCCGGTCAGCCAGGGGAAGGCTTCGTTCGAGAGATCCGCATCGGTGAGTTTTTTCAGCACATCGCGCGAGCGGGGGCCAGCAAGCACCAAAACGCCCATCGCCGTTGTCAGCCGTTCAAAATTGACTGAGCCATCGCGCGGCAAGGCTTTCTTCAAATAATCATGGTCGTGCCGTTCATATGCGCCGGCAGAGACAAGATAATAACGCTGCGGGGCAACCTTATAGACAGTGAATTCGCTGCGCACGCCGCCTTTGGCTGTCAACAGGTAAGACAGCGTAACGCGGCCAACCTTTTTAGGCACTGCATTGGTGAGCAACCCATCGAGCCAGCTTTCCGCGCCCGGCCCAGAAATTTCGCACTTGGCGAAGGCGCTCATATCTTGAAGTCCAACCTTTTCAGATACATGGCGGCATTCATTGCCAACATGTTCGAAGTAATTGGACCGGCGGAATGACCATTTTTCACGGATTGGTTCGCCCGGAACCACGGGGTGATTGTCATTCAACAGCACATCAGGCTTGTTGAGATCAGCCGCGCTCAGCTCATAGCCCGGAGGCGCGAACCAATTGGGTCGTTCCCACCCAAAGACTGAGCCAAAGACTGCGCCCAGTGCCTTCATCCGATCATAGCATGGTGTGCGGCGCAGGGCGCGCGCTTCTTCGCGCTCTTCATCGGGATAGTGAATGGTGAAGACCTTGGCATAGGCTTCTTCATTCTTTTTGATGAGATAGCCGCGGCCTGCATAATCGCCAAAGCGCCGCGGATCGACGCCCATCATATCAATGCTGGGCTCACCTTCGACAACCCAGTGCGCCAATTGCCAGCCGGCACCACCGGCCGCAGTCACGCCAAAGCTATGGCCTTCATTGAGCCAGAAATTCTTGAGGCCCCAGGCAGGGCCAACAATCGGCGAGCCATCGGGCGTATAGGCAATGGCGCCATTATAGACTTTCTTGATGCCCACTTCGCCAAAGGCGGGCACGCGCTTCATCGCCGCAAGCACATAGGGCTCCAAGCGCTCGAGCGCGTCAGGGAACAACTCATATTCGCTATTCGCTGCCGGGCCATCAACATAACACGCAGGCGCACCCACTTCATACGGCCCAAGCAACAAGCCACCTGCTTCTTCGCGCATATAATAGCTGGCATCAGACTCGCGCAGCACGCCCATTTCGGGCAGGCCTTGCTTCTTGCGCTCCATAATCGCGGGATGTTGCTCGGTCACGATATATTGGTGTTCCACCGGGATAACCGGTATATCGAGGCCCACCATCGCGCCTGTTTGACGGGCGAAATTGCCTGAGCAGGAAATAACATGCTCGCACACAATATCGCCTTGATCGGTTGAGACGCACCATTCGCCATTGGGCAGCTGTGTGATCGCTGTAACCGTCGTGTTGCGATAGATGGTGGCGCCACGCTGACGCGCGCCCTTGGCCAGAGCTTGGGTCAAGTCAGCGGGCTGGATATACCCATCTTCAGGGTGTTGAATGGCGCCAATCACACCATCTGTATCGCAGAGTGGCCAAATGTCTTTCACTTGCTCTGGCGTGAGGAAGTTAACATCCACGCCAATCGTCCGAGCGACGCCCGCATAATAATGATATTCGTCGAGGCGGTCCTGCGTGGTCGCCAAGCGGATATTGGTGACTTGCGAAAATCCAACATTCAGTCCGGTTTCTTGCTCAAGGCTGGGGTAGAGGCCGACC
>JAGWVG010000100.1 GCA_018970965.1 Alphaproteobacteria bacterium
GCCGCGCATCCGCACCCATGGGCCGGGCATCATCCAGCAGAACGAAAGGACCAGAGGCAAAAGGCACACGCATGGAGGGCGCGTCTTGGCAGGCTAGGCCGCGAAAAACCAGTCTGCAAAATGGGTCGCATGCCGCCAGACCCGTGATCTGCTGCGGATCGGCATTTGCCGGATTTGGCTTTCAAGCCTATATCCGCCCCATGACTCAATATCAGATCGTCACCGATGATAGCGTGCCCGTTCGCTCTGGCGTAATCCGTTTGCATGGCCCCGAGGCGTTTGAAGGCATGCGCAAGGCTGGTCGCTTGGCGGCCGAGATTCTCGACGCGCTGGTCCCCTTCATCCAGCCGGGCGTCACGACGCAGGCAATTGACGATCTGGTCCGCACGATGACGTTTGACGCAGGCGCCGTGCCCGCAACGCTCAATTATCGCGGCTATACGCACAGCTGCTGCACCTCAGTGAACCATGTGATTTGCCACGGCATCCCGGGCCCAAAAGCCTTGAAAGAGGGCGATATCGTGAATGTCGATGTCACGCCTCTGCTTGATGGCTGGCATGGCGATACCAACCGCACCTATTTGGTCGGAGACGTGCCGCTAAAAGCCAAGCGGCTGGTGGAAACCACCTTTGAAGCCCTGATGCTCGGCATCGCGCAGGCCAAGCCAGGCAACCACCTTGGTGATATTTCGCATGCCATTCAAAGCCATGCCGAAAAGCAGCGGCTTGGCGTAGTGCGCGATTTTTGCGGCCATGGCATTGGCCGCCTGTTCCACGATGCGCCCGAAGTCGTCCATGTCGGCCGCCCGGGCACGGGTCCGGAATTGAAGCCCGGTATGTTTTTCACGATTGAGCCCATGATCAATATTGGCCGGCCCGATTGTAAAGTATTGGATGATGGGTGGACGGCCGTAACACGCGATCGGACATTGTCGGCACAATTTGAACATACGATTGGGATCACGGATACGGGCTGTGAAGTGTTCACCAAAAGCCCAGCTGGGTTAGACTTACCGCACCACGCGGACTGAAGCGAATCGCACCTCTGAGTCGCGTCGCCCCTGGGGGTGCGCAATAATCTGTCGCAACCCTTGCGCGGCTGACTAATTTTTAGGCGTTACTTGCCTGAAAAATAGGCACATATTCTCTTCCTTGCCCAGTTTCCGATCACCCAAGGTGCGTAATGTCACGCTTGCTTGCGCCTTTGCACTTGGCACGATTATTGAAAGCAAAAGCGCAACCTTGAAAGGGCTGACCCCTGTTATGAAAAAGATCGAAGCGATCATCAAACCCTTCAAACTGGATGACGTGAAGGAAGCGCTGCACGAAGTCGGCGTGTCTGGCATCACCGTTACCGAGGCGAAGGGCTTTGGCCGTCAAAAGGGCCACACCGAACTTTATCGTGGTGCGGAATATGTCGTCGACTTTCTGCCCAAGGTGAAGCTGGAAGTGGTGGTGGACGATGCGCTCGCGCCGCGCGTTGTCGAAGCGATTGCCGCGGCCGCCCAAACAGGTCGCATTGGCGACGGCAAGATTTTTGTCATCCCGGTAGAAAGCGCGCTGCGCATCCGCACCGGCGAGAAAGACAGCGACGCCATTTAAAATTTTTCAGCGGCATATGCCGCCCAACAGTCACAACTTATTCAACCCAAGGAAGGTAGTTTAAAAATGGCCACTCCGGCAGATATTCTGAAGCAGATCAAGGACCAGGAGATCGAGTGGGTCGACCTCCGCTTCACCGACCCCAAGGGCAAGTGGCAGCACCTGACCATGTGCGCTGGCGTGATGGGCGAAGATGAACTGACTGATGGTCTGATGTTCGACGGCTCGTCGATTGAAGGTTGGAAGGCCATCAACGAATCCGACATGATCCTGAAGCCAGATCTGGACGCGGTTTATGTCGACCCCTTCTCAGCCACGCCAATGATGATCATCTTCTGCGACATCGTAGAACCGTCCACGGGTGAGCTTTATGCGCGTGACCCGCGCTCGACCGCCAAGCGGGCTGAAGCTTATCTCAAGACCACGGGCATTGGCGACACTGTCTATGTTGGCCCGGAAGCTGAATTCTTCATGTTTGACGATGTGAAGTTCGATACCAGCTACAACACCAGCTACTATAAGCTGGATGATATTGAACTGCCGACCAACACTGGCACGCATTATGAAAGCGGCAACCTCGGCCACCGTCCGCGCGCCAAGGGCGGCTATTTCCCCGTTGCGCCGGTGGATTCGGCACAGGATATTCGCGGTGAAATGGTGTCGACCATGCTTGAAATGGGCCTGCCCTGCGACAAGCATCACCACGAAGTCGCCGCCGCGCAGCATGAGCTGGGCCTGACCTTCGGCACGCTGACGCAAACTGCGGACCGCATGCAGATTTATAAGTATGTCGTCCACATGGTGGCGCAATCTTATGGCAAGTCGGCCACGTTCATGCCCAAGCCGATTAAGGAAGATAACGGCTCAGGCATGCACACGCACTTGTCGATCTGGGAAAAGGGCAACCCGCTGTTCGCTGGCAATGGCTATGCCGGCCTGTCGGAAACCTGCCTCTATTTCATTGGCGGCATCATCAAGCATGCCAAGGCGCTCAACGCCTTCACCAACCCGGCGACCAACAGCTATAAGCGTCTGGTCCCCGGCTATGAAGCTCCGGTTCTGTTGGCCTATTCGGCCCGCAACCGCTCTGCCTCGTGCCGCATTCCTTATGGCACCGGCGCCAAGGCAAAGCGTGTTGAAGTCCGCTTCCCCGATGCCATGGCGAACCCCTATCTCGCTTATGCAGCTTTGCTGATGGCGGGTCTGGACGGCATCCAGAACAAGATCCACCCGGGCGATGCTATGGACAAGAACCTCTATGATCTTCCGCCGGAAGAGCTGGCTCAGGTTCCGACTGTATGTGGCTCGCTGCGTGAAGCCCTTGAATCTCTGGAAGCCGATCACGCCTTCCTGCTGAAGGGCGATGTGTTCACCAAGGATCAGATCGACGCCTATGTCGAAATCAAGATGGCCGACGTCGCCCGTTGGGAAATGACGCCGTCACCGGTTGAATTTGACATGTACTATAGCGCCTAATTGCAGGCCCTCCGCGCAGCGGAGAAAAAGAAAGACGCCCGGGAGGAAACTTCCGGGCGTTTTCTTTTGGCGCGATCAATCATCTGCCCGCTTGCCTTGGCCGTCCACATTCCTACAACCAGCTTTAAGCACTTGAAGGAGTTGAGGATGACCCGCTTTCGCTTTGCCAGCATGTTAAGCCCGGTTGCGCTGCTGATCGCTGCACCCGCTATGGCGCAACTGACGCCTGCCGAACACAAAATGCAAATAACGGTCGATGCCGAGCATGAGCGGACTGTTGCGTTGCTGGAAAAGCTGGTAAACCAAAATAGCGGATCGATGAACCTTGAGGGCGTCGAGGCTGTCGGAAAAATGATGCGGGCCGAGCTGGAGCCTTTGGGCTTTCGCGTGACCTGGCTGCCGATGCGCGAAACAGGCCGCGCAGGGCATTTGGTGGCCGTGCATCAAGGCCGCAAAGGCACCAAACGCATCTTGCTGATCGCACATCTGGATACGGTGTTTGAAAAAGACTCCCCCTTTCAAAAGTTTGTCCGCGGCAAGGTGAACGGGATGGATACGGCAGAAGGCCCCGGCGCTTCGGATGACAAAGGCGGGCTGGTCACAATGGTTGCAGCTCTGCGGGCCATGCAGGCCGCCGGCACACTTAAGACCGCCAATATCGAAATCCATATGACCGGCGATGAAGAAGATACGGGTGACCCTGCCACCATCGCCCGCCGCGACTTAATTGCCGCGGGCAAGCGCGCCGATGTGGCGCTCGATTTCGAAGGCTTGGTGCGCGACAATGGCCGCGATATGGGCTCCATCGCGCGGCGATCGTCCAACAGCTGGAAGGTGACAGCCACTGGGAAATCCGGCCATAGCAGTGGCATCTTCAGCGCAGCGGCAGGCGATGGCGCGATTTTTGAGCTGACACGCATCATCAGCCGCTTCCGCGCGGAACTGCCTGAGCAGAATTTGACCTTCAATGTCGGCATTATCACCGGCGGGCAAGAAGCCAGCCTTGATGCCGATGGCGTGCGCGCAACAGCCAAAGGCAAGACGAACATCATCCCGGGCATTGCCATTGCGCGGGGCGATTTCCGCACCCTTTCCAACGAACAAACCGCCCGCGTGCGCGCCAAAATGGCGGCCATTGTGAAAGATCACGCGCCCGTGACCAGTGCAGAGATTGTGTTTGATGAAGGCTATCCCCCCATGGCGCCGACGGCAGGCAACAAGGCCGTGCTCGACAAGCTCAATCGGGTGAATACGGACATGGGCTTGCCCGAAATGCCCGTGCTGGATCCGCTCAAGCGCGGCGCAGGGGATATCTCCTTCGTGGCCGCAGATGTCGATGGGATTGCAGGCCTTGGCCCCTATAGCTGGGGTGACCACGCCCCCGGAGAAACTGTTGATCTGGATAGCGTACGGACCCAGGCCAAGCGTGCGGCGATATTGATGACGCGCCTCTCTGCCGAAAAGGCCATTAAGACACGTTGACGCCGCGTCAAAAAGTCTCAAATCAAAACGGGTAAGGCCCGGGCAGCGACTCGACCTCGCCTCAAGGAGAGAATGAATGGACAGCTATCTGCAAAATTACATCAACGGCCAATGGGTCGACAGCATTGGCGGCAAGCGCCACCAAGTGATTTCCCCCTCTACTGAAGAGCCCTGCACCGAAATTACGCTGGGCACCAAGGCTGATGTGGATGCAGCTGTGGCAGCAGCCAAAGAAGCGTTTAAGACCTTCAGCCAGACCAGCCGTGAAGAGCGGATTGCGCTGATGGAGCGCATTGTTGCTGAATATAAAAAGCGCGCTGGCGACCTTGCCCTGTCGATGTCGAAAGAAATGGGTGCGCCCATCAGCTTTGCGTCGACGGCCCAAGTCGGCGCCGGCATTGGCGGCTTTATGGGCACGCTTGAAGCGCTCAAAGAATTCAACTTCACCGAACAAGCTGGTGCGGCCAAAGTGGTTTATGAACCCATTGGCGTGGTGGGCCTGATTACGCCGTGGAACTGGCCGCTCAACCAGATCGCGCTTAAGGTTGCGCCGTGCATTGCTGCTGGCAACACGATGATCCTGAAGCCTTCGGAAGAATGCCCCGGCAATGCCGCCATTTTCGCTGAGATCATGCATGCAGCCGGCGTGCCGGCGGGCGTGTTCAATCTCGTGCAGGGCGATGGCCCGACGGTTGGCGAAGCCATTTCGTCGCATCCTGGCATTGATATGGTGAGCTTCACCGGCTCGACCCGCGCAGGCATTTTGGTGGCCAAGGCGGCCGCCGATACCGTGAAGCGCGTTCACCAAGAATTGGGCGGTAAATCGCCAAATCTGGTGTTGCCGGGTGCCGACCTTCAGGCAACTTTGCCCGCCACAGTTTCAGGCGTTTGGATCAATTCTGGTCAAAGCTGCATCAGCCCGGCGCGCATCCTTGTTCATAAGGATCAGGAAGCTGAAGCCATTGGTGTCATCAAGGGCATTATGGAGAGCATTCCCGTTGGCGATCCGCTGAGCGAAGGCGGCCATATTGGCCCCGTTGTCAACAAGGCGCAGTATGAGAAGATTCAGGGCCTTATCCAATCGGGCATTGATGAAGGCGCCAAGCTGGAAACCGGCGGCACGGGCCTGCCGAGCAACCTTAACCGTGGCTTCTATGTTAAGCCGACCGTCTTTTCCGGCGTGACGCGCAATATGCGGATCGCGAAGGAAGAAATTTTCGGCCCGGTGGCAACGGTCATTACCTATGCCGATCTGGATGAAGCCATCGAGATTGCAAATGACACAGAATATGGCCTGTCGGCTGCCATTTCGGGCGATCCGCATAAAGCGGCAGAAATTGCACCGAAGCTGCGTGCGGGCAATGTCGCCATCAACAATTGGGGCCCCTCGCCCGGCGCACCTTTTGGCGGCTATAAGCAATCGGGCAATGGTCGTGAGGCTGGCCTTTTTGGTCTGCGCGATTTTATGGAAATCAAGGCGATCAGCGGCTTGCCCGCCTGATCGGCGAGGCCCGCCTAAAAGGGCTGGCCTTTCCCGCCTGAACGGGCAAGAAAGGGGTCATGGTGCGCCATGGCCCCTTTTTTTGGATTGTCTTGCCTCTGGCGCTGACAGCCCTTTCTGGCTGCATCCCCCAAGTGACTGATCGCCATCGCGTCCGACCGCATGCGGCGCCTGTGCCCAATAGTGAGCTGGTCCGCCAATGCACGGCTGACCTCAATAAAATGGGCGCGCGTTACAAAGTCCTGCCGGATTATCGGGGGGAGGGAGGATGCTCTGCCATAAATTCGATTTTGTTGACGGGCGCAGGGGCAAGCATCACCGGCCTGCGCGCCACACAATGCCCCTTGGCACGCAACTTTGCAGCATGGGTGCGCGGGCCAGTTCAGCAGGCCGCGCGCGATATTTATGGGCAAGCCATTGTCCGCGTCGAGACCATGGGCAGCTATGCCTGCCGCACCGTGCGCGGCATTGCCTCGGCCAGCCTGTCCGAACATGCTTTTGCCAACGCCATTGATGTCTCGGCCTTTGTGCTGGCGGATGGCCGGCGCATCTCGGTGCTGAATGGGTGGGG
>JAGWVG010000101.1 GCA_018970965.1 Alphaproteobacteria bacterium
TTGCCGGGCAGTGATTTGCCGCATGTCTATTCCGGCGACGATATGCGCAAGCTGATGCTCGGCGAAAGCTCTGACGATTTGCGCCGTAAGACGGGCCTGATGACACGCCTTGCGACCAAAGTTGGTGCGATGACAGGCGCGACCGCCAATCTCGATCTTGTCCGCAAGGCCACCCATGCTTGGATGCCCTTGGGCAAGAATATCGTAATTATTGGTGGTGAACTGGTGGGCATTGAGCTGGCCGAATTCCTCCATGAACGTGGCCGCCATGTCACGATTGTTGATGAGGCTCCCCGCTTTGGCAAAGGCCTGACGCTGGTGCGTCGGATGCGCATTCTGGCCGAGTTGCAAGAACATGGCGTGAGCATGCAGATGAGCGCCAGTGACATTGCGGTGACGGCTGATGCCGTGACCTTCACCGATGGTGAAGGCAACACGCAACATGTGGCAGCAGACCATGTGATTGTTGCCAAGGGGGCGGAAGGCGATATGCGGCTGGGCGAAGCACTGAAGGCCGCGGGTCACAATGTTCACATCATCGGTGATGCAACGGGTATCGGCTATATCGAGGGCGCGATGCGGGGTGCGTTTGAGGCCTGTGCAGCCATCACGGCATGACGCTGGATTTGACCCTTTTGCTGGATGAGCGGGAAATCAGCCGCGCGCTTATTGGCTTTGCCCGCGCGATGGATAGCCGGGATTGGGAAGGTCTGCGCGCTATCCTGACCCCCGATGCCACGGCAGAATTGGGAACCGGGCCGCTTGCGGGGCCAGACGCGATTATCAGCCTCATCCGCCATTATCTTGACGGCTGTGGCCCGACCCAGCATCTTTTGGGCAACGTCTTAATTGATGTCTCGGGCGACACTGCCAAAAGCCAAGCTTATGTCAGCGATCTACACCTGGGCGCGGGTGACCGAAAGGACCTCAGTTTTGTGACACTGGGGGAATATCAAGATCGGTGGCAGCGGATAGATGGCACATGGCGGCTGGCGCATCGCACAAAAATTAACCGCGGCTATAAAGGCGATTTTGGCGTCTTTGGCCTTGATCGAAACTAAGGCGCGCGGTGCAGATCCCCGCACCGGATGATCTGTCACAGCTTTTGGCCGCACTTTATGGCGGCTTGCTGGAAGACCAACCATGGGACGGGTTTCTCAACACCCTATCGGGCTATTTGGGGGCCAGTTACGCCACACTCATACTGACAGCCCCAGGCCAATCTGCCCCTGATATGATGCACACGCCGGGGGCAGACCCCAAGGCCAATGAAGATTATCTGGCTGAATTCTTCGCCACTGACCCGTTCCGGGGCCTTCCCGAAGATAAGGTCGTCTCGTTTCGAGAGTTTTTAGAGGGCAGCACAGACCCTGCGCTGGCCGCCTATCGCGGATTTTTGGCCAATGTTGGGGGCGACCAAGTTCTGGGCGTCGACTTGCGCTTCCCAACAGGTTTTGAAGCGCGCTTTCGCGTGACGCGCGATCAATCTCTGGTCGATTTCGGCCCGACAGAACGGGCGCGGTTTCAATCCCTTGTCCCCCATCTGCGAACCGCGGGCGCATTGTTTGAGCGGCTGCATTTGGCCGGGGCGGAACATGGCGTGTACCGCAGCGCTGTTGAACAATTGGGCGTTGGCACGATCATTTTAGATGGGCGTGGTCATATCGTCCGCACCAACGCCGTTGCAGATCGCCTTATCGCTGCCGGAGACGGCGTGTCGCAATGCGAGGGGCGGCTGATATTGCCCAAGGGCGTTCCGGCTGACACCATCGCAGCGCTCCTTGCCAAGGCGGGTGGAACTGGCCGGTTCAAAATCACGCGCATCGAGGGGGAGGATTTAGCCGTGGTCGCACGCCCCATCACTCTGCCCGCCATGATGCGCGGCGGGGCTGCGCTTGCACTGTTCATCAGCACGCCCGGCGCCGAAGCGCAGCTGGATCCAGATGCCATACGCGACTTATTCCAGCTCACCCGCATGGAGGCCAACCTTGCCGTTGCCTTGGCAAGCGGCGGATCTTTAGTAGACGCATCCGACAGGCTGGGCATCGCCCACAATACGGCCCGTGCGCATTTACGCGCGATCTTCGCCAAAACGGGGGTGCGCCGGCAATCGCAATTGGTGCATTTGTTGCGCAGCGGGCTGGCCTAAGACAACCCGCCACACACGCTTAGGCAGCGAAGCGATAATCCTCAAAATTGGGCTTCGCCATCGAGTCCACAAAATTCTGGTAACTCCAAGGCCAGCTGGCGGGCACACCTGTGTCATCCAGATACCAGCTGGTGCAGCCGCTGCCAAAGATCGTCTTTTTGGCCGCCGCAATGCGCCGCTCTTCATACTCAGCCATGGCATCAGTGGTTGGCTCAACCGCGCGGGCATTGCCGTCCTTCAGCCGATCAATCAGCTGGACGATATAGCCCCATTGCGCCTCGGCAATATCAATCAGTGAGAAGTTGCCGACGGGGCCGGTTGGGCCATTTAGCAGGAAGAAATTGGGAAATTCGGGCAGCGCCATTGCATAATAAGCGGTCGGCCGCACCGCCCAAGCATCATCCAGCGTCTTGCCACCGCGCCCAATGACCGAAGCAGGACGAATAAACCGATCGGCATGGAAGCCTGTTGCCAGCACCAGCACATCCAGCGGATGGAAGGTGCCATCCTTCATCCGCACGCCGTCTGGCTCAACCCGATCAATGCTGCCGGTTTCGACATAGACATTGGGCTTTTGAACATGGTCATAATAGCACCAGCTATAAATCAACCGCTTGCACGCCGCGCGGTAATTTGGGCGCAGCTTTTCGCGCAGCACAGGGTCTTTAATGCTGTCTTCCAAATGTTGGCGGCATAGCTCTTCAATCTCGGCCATTTCCGGGCCATCAATATTCGTAATGCCTTCGGTAAAGCGAATGATGGCCGCCCAATAATCCTTATTATAACGGATCTCATCAATCAGCTTGGGGTCGCGGCGAAAGGCCTCGCGCTCTTCCTCGCTATAATCAAATTGCGGCACGGGCATCACCCATTGCGGAGATCGTTGCAGCGCGACAATCTGCTTCGCGCGGCCTGTAAGCGCGGTCAAAATTTGAATGCCGGTCGAACCGCAGCCAACAATGCCAATGCGGCTGCCATCCAAGGGCGCGCTGTCATCCCAGCGGGCGCTGTGAAAGGCATGACCTTTAAAGCTCTCGAGCCCAGGAATATTGGGCATTTTGGGGTGATGCAGCACGCCTGAGGCGGCAATCACAATATCAACCTCATGCACGCTGCCATCAGCAACGCTGACCGTCCATGTTGCGTTCGCCTCGTCATAGACGCTGCTCGTCACTTCGCTGTTGAAGCGGATATAGGGCATCACGCCATAATCAGCGGCGACCTTTTCAAAATAGCGCCGAATTTCAGCACCGCCGCAATAATAGCTGCTCCATTCAGGGTTTGGCGCAAAGCTATAGGTATAGGCATGGGCGGGCACATCGCAGGTGAGGCCGGGATAGCGATTGTCGCGCCATGTGCCGCCCAAAGCGCCTGTTTTTTCAAGGATGACGAAGTTCTTCTCGCCGCGTTCCAGCAATTTAATGCCCGCCAAAATGCCGGCCATGCCTGCACCGATGATAACGTAGCGCTTCTCTTTCATCTCACCCTCTCCTCGCGCGGCCCTCATCTTCGTGCCGCTTTATGCTTTCAGATATGCAGTGCGAGACAGGCGCGGTAAATCGTCCAAACGGCCTAAATTGAGCGGCCAAAACCGATAATTAGCCCCGCAACTCGGTTTTCAGCACCTTGCCCGAGGCATTGCGCGGTAAGTCTGCCACAAAGGCAAAGCTGCGCGGCACTTTGTAATTGGCCATATTGTCGCGCGCCCAGCTGATCAGCTCTGCCTCGCTTGCTTCACTGCCGGGGCGGAGGACAACATAGGCCTTGCCTACCTCGCCCATGCGCGCATCGGCTATGCCAACCACAGCGACCATTGAAATCGCCGGATGTGCCGCCAACAGCTTTTCAATTTCAGCCGGGTAACAATTAAACCCGCCTGAAATATACATGTCCTTCTTGCGATCGGTAATGCGCACATACCCATTGGCATCCATCGTGCCGACATCGCCCGTATGCAGCCAACCCTGAGCATCAATGGCGTCCGCGGTGGCTTCGGGATCGTCGAGATAGCCCAGCATCACGCCCTGCCCGCGCACCAGAATTTCACCAGTTTCGCCGCGCGCAACTTCTTGGCCCGCATCATCGGCAATAATCACCTCATTGCCCGGGATCGCGGCACCACAGGTCTGCGCAATCAGATCGACAGCGTCTCCAGGGCGACAGCTGGTGATGTTGACGCATTCCGTCATCCCGTAAGCCGTGATGATATCGACCATGCCCAATTCTTTGCGGATGCGGTCAATCAGCACCGGCGGCACGGTGGCGGCACCCGTCGTCCCACCCCGCAGCGAGCTGACGTCAAAGGGGTTGGCCTCAAGCTCATCCAACAGCATTTGAAAAATCGTCGGCGGCCCGGGCAGGAAGGAGATGCGATCGTCAACAATGTGTCGGATGGCGGCCTTCACATCAAATTGCGGCATGGGCACCATGACAGCGCCGGCAATAAGACAGGCAACCCAACCGACTTTCATGCCGAAGCTATGGAAAAAGGGGTTTGCGATCAAATAGCGTTCGCCCTCGGCCAAGCCCGTATTGCCAATCCACACCCCGCATTGCGGAATGATGCGGCCATAGGTCATCAGCACGCCTTTGGGCACGCCCGTCGTCCCGCTGGTAAACATGATGTCGGACACATGGTCAGGCGTCACATCTGCCAAGGCGGCCAGCACTGCAGGGTCATCAGCGCCCTTGCCACTAGAGACAAACGCGCCAAAATCCTGATCGAGCAGCACCTGCTCTTTTAAATCCGGCAAATCCTCGCCCGCGAGCAGCGCTGGAAAATCAATGCCCAAAAAATCGCGCACAGTAAAAATCATCCGCGCGCGGGTGCGGCGAAGAATATCCCCCGCTTCCCGGCCCTTCAACCGGGTGTTCAGCGGAATGATGGCTGCGCCGCAGGTCATAACGGCAAGGGCCGCCACCACCCATTCACGGCTGTTGGGCGCCCAAATGGCAACGCGGTCCCCATGGGTTACACCGCGCGCCAACAGAGCGGAGGCCGCCGCCCGGCTTTCGGCCCAGAGCCGGTTAAAGCTCCACACCTCGCCACGCTCCAGCACCGCCGGGGCATCGCCCCAGCGCTCAGCTGCTAATTGGGCAGCGTGCGGAATGGTTAGGGGCAGAGCCGTCATATTCAGGCGACTTCAAACAATCCAGCAGCGCCCATGCCGCCTGCCACGCACATCGAGACAACGACATATTTCACGCCGCGACGCTTGCCCTCAATCAACGCATGGCCAACCAGGCGGCTGCCCGTCATGCCAAAGGGGTGGCCCAGCGCAATGCCGCCACCATTCACATTGAGCTTTTCTGGATCAATGCCCAACTTTTGCTGGCAATAAATGGCTTGGCTGGCAAAAGCCTCATTGATTTCAAACAGGCCAATATCGTCAATCTTCAAGCCCGCACGATCGAGCAGCTTGGGGATCGCGAAAACGGGGCCAATACCCATTTCATCCGGATCACAGCCCGCAACTTGGAAGCCGCGATAGAGACCCAGAACGGGCAGCCCCTCTTTCTGCGCCGTTGCCAAATCCATCACCAATTGCGCCGACGCACCGTCGGACAATTGCGAGGCATTGCCCGCCGTGATGTGCTTGCCTTCCTTGATGACCATGCCGTCGCGGAAGACAGGCTTCAGCGTCGATAGACCCTCAGCCGTTGTATCGCCGCGCACGCCTTCATCAGCGGTCAGCGTGACCGTCTCGCGGCCGACTTCATTGCCTTCTTTGTCCTTCAGCGACTTTTCGACGGTGATCGGCACAATCTCATCAGCAAAGCGGCCCTCGGCTTGCGCACGGCCCGCGCGCTGCTGGCTGAGCGCTGCAAAAGCATCCTGCGCCTCACGCGAGACGCCATAACGTTCGGCTACAACTTCGGCTGTCTCAATCATCGCCATATAGGCATAGGGGTCGGCCACAATGACGGCTTCCGAGCGATTGCGGAAGGCAGGCGCAAATTTGTTAAGCGTCAGCGAGATGGATTCCACCCCACCCGCCACCGCGACATCAATTTCATCACAGCGAATCGCACGGGCGGCCAGCGCCATCGCATTCAGCCCCGACGAGCATTTGCGATCGAGCGTAAAGCCCGAGGTTGTGTTCGGCAGGTTGGACGCATGGACCGTCAAGCGACCCAGATTATAGCTTTGCGTGTTCCAATGGTTGCCGCAGCCCAGATAGACATCGTCGACGCGCGCGGGATCAATGCCTGCGCGATCCAGCACTGCGTTAACAACATGCGCCGTCAACGCTGGGGCTTCGGTATCGTTAAACGCTCCACGATAGGCTTTGCCAATCCCAGTGCGGGCGGTGGCGACAATAGCGGCTTCACGCATGGTCATCTCCCCTAAAAATCACATGCCCGTCATATTAGACGGGCCAAAATAGGCTTTCATTTCAATAACTTTTCCTTCGCTATTGAAACGG
>JAGWVG010000102.1 GCA_018970965.1 Alphaproteobacteria bacterium
GGCCTGCAAACGCGCACGGGATGTGAATTGACGGGCCAACCCGCATTAGCTGCGCGTGCCGTGCGGATTGATCGGCGCAATTGGCTTGCATTGCTGCCGTGCAGCTTCGGGTCATATAATATGGTGACGTCACCCGTGCTGATCAGCGGCTCGGGCAAAGGCCGCCGGATGAAGCCTGCCGAATTTGATTTTGGCCCTGGCTTTAGCCAAGCCGATGGCATCCCCCTGCTCTCCAATGCAACATGGGATGCCGAAAAGGGGGAGCTGGCGAGCTTTAACAAAGGCCGCGGCTTGGGCGATTGCGGGACGGCTGAAACCTATGTCTGGGATGGACGGCGTTTCCGCCTGACCTATCAGATAGCCATGGCAGAATGCCGCGGCGTTCTGGATTGGATCCCGATTTGGCGGGCCAATGTCACCCGCCGATAAGGCCTTGGATTAGCGCGAGGCGCCCGGCTTCCACAGAATATCGCCGGCGCCCTTGGCATTGGCATAACGCGCGGCAACAAACAGCCAATCAGACAAACGGTTGACGTAACGTTGGGCTTCCGGGTTAACGGCGACATCGCGGCGCGCGGCAACCATTGTGCGCTCTGCGCGCCGGGCAATTGTGCGGGCCATATGCAGGCTTGCCGCCAAGCCAGTGCCCCCGGGGAGAATGAAGCTGGTGAGCGGCGCCATTTCAGCATTCATCGCATCAATTTCTGCCTCTAAACGCGAAACTTGGGCGGGTACGATGCGCAACACCATGTCTGACGGAGCAAAATCATCGCCCGGTGTCGCCAAATCTGCACCCAGATCAAACAGATCATTCTGAATGGTGCGCAGCGCCCCGAGCATAGGCTCTGCAGCATGAAGCGCAGCAAGGCCAACCGCGCTGTTCAGCTCATCCACATCGCCAATCGCGGCCATGCGCGGCGCGTCTTTGGCGGTACGACTGCCATCCACCAAGCCAGTGGTGCCATCATCCCCCGTGCGGGTATAAATTTTAGTCAGCTTAACCAAGGCCTTAGCCCCGGGCAGCAAACAGCAAGATCACCACGATGATAATTGCAACCGCTTGAAACATCACGCGCTGCATCATGGCTTTATTTTGCTTCTTGCTCGACTCACTGGGGCCGGAACCTGCGTTTTTCAGGTCTTCTTCCGTGGTCTTCAAAAAAGCGATGACGCCGCGAATGAGCGCGACCAAAGTGGCCAGCATCGCGGCAACGAGGATGAGGATAAGAACAAGATTTCCCATGGGCCTCGACATAGACCCATCCCCCGCTGGCGCAAAGGGTTTTCCGCCGCGCCTAATCCAAAGCGCGTAATGGCAGCGCGTTACCCAGCAAAACGATAGCCCGGTGGCAGCGCGCCCCGCCTGAGGCCCGCAACCAATGCGATGGGATCAGCCCCCCGCGCCTGCAAATCAGCCAGGGTTTCAGAATTGCGGCGTTTGGCCAAACGCTCCCCACCCGCGTCTAAAATCAGGCGGTGGTGGTGATAGAGCGGCACGGGCAAGCCAAGCAGCGCTTGTAAAAGCCGATGAATATGGGTCGCTTCAAATAAGTCCTGACCGCGCACAACATCTGTCACGCCTTGCGCGGCATCATCAACGACAACCGCAATGTGATAGCTTGTCCCTGCATCTTTTCGGGCGATGACAACATCGCCCAGCAGCTCTGGCTGCGCCATGATACGGCCCGCCTGCTGATCGTGCCAATATAAGGCGCCCATTTGGCGATGCGCCGCGGCGCAATCCAATCTCCAGCAAAAGGGCCGCCCATCACCAGGGTCGGCACGCCCGCGACAGGTGCCAGGGTAAAGCGGCTGATCTCCCTGCGGCGCACCCGCTGCGGCCGCAATTTCAGCCCGTGTACACCAGCATTTATACGCAAGACCACGGGCAATCAGTTGCTCCAATGCAGCCTGATAGGCCGCCCTCCGAGTCGATTGCAGCAACACGGGCTGTTCCCAATCCAGGCCCAGCCAAGCCAGGTCTGCAAAAATTCTATCCACAAATTCTGGGCGGCAGCGCGTTTCATCAATATCCTCAATACGCAGCACAAATGCTCCGCCCTGCGCGCACGCCAAATCCTGCGCCAAAAGCGCGGAATAGGCATGGCCCAGATGCAGCCGCCCGGTTGGGCTGGGCGCGAAGCGAGAGACGCAATTAGGTGTCACGACGGGACTTGACCCCAAGATATTGTAGATGCAGTCATAGTCCTGCAATCTTTTCGGGGAAAGAAGAGGTTGTTGAAAGGGGACTGAGGCCGCTCATGTATCATCCCGATCTGCTTCGCCATCCGGACAGTTGCCCGGCTTTGGTGCTGAACGCTGATTATACACCTTTATCCTATTATCCGCTTTCGCTCTGGCCTTGGCAGACAGCTGTCAAAGCCATGTTCCTCAACCGAGTGGATGTTGTCGCGCATTATGAGCGCGAAGTGCGAAGTCCCACCGCGCGGCTCCAACTCCCTTCGGTGATCGCGCTCAAACAATATGTCAAACCCTCCTCTCACCCAGCTTTTACGCGGTTCAATCTTTTCCTTCGGGATCGCTTTCAGTGCCAATATTGTGGCTCCCCCCAAGATCTTACCTTTGATCACGTCGTCCCCCGATCTCAGGGCGGCCGCACCACTTGGGAAAATGTCGCCACGGCCTGCGCGCCCTGCAATCTTCGCAAAGGCGGACGCACTCCGAAGGAAGCGGGCATCAGCCTGATGCAAACACCCTACCGGCCCACAACGTGGGATTTGCAGGATCATGGCCGCGCTTACCCCCCCAATTATCTGCATGAGAGCTGGCGGGATTGGCTTTATTGGGACATCGAACTGATGGCCTAGGGCCTAGTATTCGGCCGACCGGCTATTTCTTATCATAAGGGTTGCGGCCGCCACGCAGCGTGAGCCGCACCGGGACTGCGCCAAAGCCCAGCTCTTTGCGAATGCCATTCACCAGATAGCGGCGATAGCTCTCAGGCAAGTCATCCACGCGATTGCCAAACACGACAAAGCTCGGCGGGCGAGATTTGATTTGCGTCACATAACGCAGCTTGATGCGCTTGCCACCCGGAGCCGGCGGCGGGTTCTTGGTCAGCGCTGATTCAAACCAACGATTGAGCTGGCCTGTCGGGACACGCTTGCTCCATGCACTCCGCACTTCAAAGGCAACCTCAAGAAGCTGGTCGATCCCTTTGCCCGAAAAGGCCGAGAGGGTTAGCAGCGGAACCCCTTTAACTTGGGCAAAACCCTCATCAAGCGCAGCGCGCACGCCTTGGAACAGCGCGCTGCCATTTTCCACCGTATCCCATTTGTTGAGCGCGATAATCATCGCACGCCCCTCAGCAAAAATCTGGTCGGCAATGCGCAAATCCTGCGCTTCCAATCCGCGCGTCGCATCAAGCAAAAGCACGACGACTTCGGCAAAATCAATCGCGCGCTGCGTATCGGCAGCTGACAGCTTTTCCAGCTTATCATCCACCTTAGCCCGCCGCCGCAGCCCTGCCGTATCAATCAGCCGCACGGGCCGATCATTCCACGACCAATCGATGCTGATGGAATCGCGGGTAATTCCAGCTTCAGGGCCCGTAATCATCCGATCTTCGCCCAGCATCCGATTAACAAGCGTGGATTTACCGGCATTGGGACGGCCCACAATTGCGAGCTTCAGCGGCGCGCGATTAAGCGCCTCTTCATCCTCTTCCTCAATCTCTTCTTCAAATGCCTCTTCGTCGCGCTCGACATAGGGCAGAAGTTCTTGGAACAAATCGTCCATCCCTTCGCCATGCTCGGCACTGAAGGGAATGGGATCACCCAAGCCCAGCGAATAGGCGTCTAAAATACCCGGCTGTCCGGCACGGCCCTCGGCCTTGTTCGCAAGCAAAACAATGGGCGTGGAAAGACTGCGCAGCCAATTGGCAATTTCTTGATCCAGCGGCGTGATGCCCGCGCGGGAATCGACAACAAACAGCGCCACATCGGCTTGCTCAGCCGCCGCCTCGGTTTGCGCACGCATCCGCCCGGGAAGCGTCTGCGCGTCTTCATCCTCAAAGCCGGCGGTATCGACAATGCGGAACTCAAGCCCCAGCAAATTGGCCTCACCCTCGCGCCGATCGCGCGTTACGCCGGGCCGGTCATCGACAAGCGCCAAGCGTTTGCCGACCAATCGGTTGAACAAGGTGGATTTGCCAACATTTGGCCGCCCGATAATGGCGACCACGGGGAGCGCGGAGGCCATCTTTATGGCCTCCTCAACGCCAGGCGGTCAGGCGACCGGCATTATCAAGGACATAAAGGGTATTGTCCGCCACAATGGGCGACAACAGGATAGAGCCGCCCGCCTTGATCTGCGATTGAACCTTGCCATCCGTTACCGAGACATTGACCAGCTGGCCGATGGAATTGCCAAGGATCAACCGATCCCCCGCCAAAATCGGCCCTGCCCAGCTCACAGGATCTTTCTTCTTCTTTTCAACGCGGAAACGCGGCAACTGGCTGACCCAGCGGACCTTGCCGGTGCCCCGCGCAATGCACAGCAGGCGGGCATCGTCCGTCACGACGAACACCCATTCCCCCGCCACCCAAGGCGTTGAAATACCTGCCAGATTGATTTCCCAAAGGCGCTGACCCGTCACCAATTCCAGGCTGACCATGCGGCCGCCCTTACCCACCGCGAACACGCGGCCGCGGTCAATCACCGAGCTGGCATCAATGTCAGCCAAGGCGGACACCGACGTCGTCGTGCTGGTGCGCGATAGCGCATCGCCCCACAGCACTCGGCCATTTTCATAGCGATAGGCGTTCAATTCTCCCGAGGAGAAGCCCGCGACAATCGTCCCCTGCCCAATTGACGGCGCACCAACGCCAAAGACGCCCGTGAGTTCAGTTGCGCCAGATTCCTGCCACTCAACCGATCCATCACTTTCTTTCAGCGCGAAGATCTGATTGTCAGCCGTCATCACATAGATGTTGCCAAGCCCAATTGAAGGTGCGCCGCGCAGCGGGCCTGCGGGCCGCTTCTTCCAGATCACGCTGCCATCGCTGACCTTCAACGCAGCCACATCGCCCAAGCCGTTGGTTGCGTAAAGCACATCCCCATCGACGCTAACACCACCGCCCCAGCCTGCCTTGCGATCCTTCCCCGTTGTTCCAAACGAAACGACCCATATCACCGCGCCAGATTTGGCATCAAAGGCATGAATGCGCGCCTCAGTATCCATCACATACAGCTTGCCATCGGCGACAACGGGTGCAGCGGCGAGGCGCTGCTTGGCGTTAGAGCCTGCAATATTCGCGCGCCAAACGGGGCCAAGCGATGTGCCCAGTGCGGGATGCTCCATCGACTTGGAGGCATTGCCACCCGGCTGCGCCCAAGCAGAATTTGGCTGCGCCGGGGGCAATAGCACATCAGTTGAAGCGAGCGCGGGATCAGCCTCGGCCGCAGCCTCCGACGTTAAGATGGCAACACGCTCGCCCAAAATTGGGGTGCGCGGGCGCTTTGATTTATTACCGCTAAATGCGCCGCATGCCGAAACGGCAAGCAAAGTCGGCAGCAGGACAAGAAATTTGCCGCGTGATGAAATTGACCGGATCATTTGGCACTTCCTTGCTTAGCAGCCGGAGCGCGACCTGACAGCGAGGCTGCCATATTGGCCGCGCGGCCACGAATGGTTTCTGGCACACCCTTATCGGCGGCAATATCATCAAACATCTTGGCCGCATCCTGAATGCGGTTCTTCTTCAAATAGGCAATGGCGACCATTTCGCCTGCACTGCCAAACCAGGGATTGCCTTTGACGGCCAGCGGCGACAAGCGCGCAATCACTTCATCCGGTGCGACACGATCATATTGCACTGCGGTTTGCCGAATCACGGCCAAATCGCGCCACGGCTGGGCAAGGCTCTCGTCCTTGGCAATCGCACCATAAGCCTTCGCCGCCTCATCCAGCTTGCCCTTTTGCAAAAGCACTGCGGCATCGGTCATCATCGCTGTTGCGCGATAGCCATCGCGCGGCGATGTCTTGAGCAAGGCGAGCGCCTTCGATGCACCTGCATCATTGCCCGCGGTTGCCATGCGCACCGCCTCGTCCAGCTGTTCGCTTTCAATCGCGGCGGCCTTCGCCTGCTGGTCTTTCCAGAACAGCCAACCACCCAGTGCCGCAAGGCCCAGAATAACAGCACCAATCAGCCAGCGGCCATAAGTCCGCCAAAAGCGCAACAGCTGATCGCGCCGCAGTTCTTCATCAACTTCGCGGATAAAGCTATCTTCAGTGGTATTGATGGGCGGGAGCGCCAAAGCCAGTCTCCTGATAACAAGTGGATATCCCTTAGCCGCGCCGCGAACCAAGGGGAAGCGGCAAGAATATCAGGCCAAGTAAAGCTGATCTTTGCCGGGGAAGCTGCGGTTGCGCACATCCTTGGAAAACTGCTCTACTGCTTCGGCAACGAAGCTCGACATGCCCGCATATTTCTTTACGAATTTGGGCGTCCGCTCAAACAAGCCAAGCATATCTTCCGTGACCAGCACCTGCCCATCGCACTGCGCCGACGCGCCAATGCCAATGGTGGGGCAC
>JAGWVG010000103.1 GCA_018970965.1 Alphaproteobacteria bacterium
CGTTGCAAAGGCGAAGCTCGCCAACACACCCTGCGCGACGGCCACGGGCTTCATGGCATCACCCAAATCCGGGCGCCGCTCAAGACGCAGCGCAATGCCCCCAAACACCGATTGCAGCACAGCCAATCCCGCCGCAAGCCACAAGAGCCCCAGCCCAATTTCTGCGATCATGGTTTTAGGCTACCTGTTTTGTGCATTTTGCCCGCCAGCTCAGGCGGCATATACCGCTCATCATGCTTGGCGAGCAGGTTGGTGGCGATAAAGCTGCCATCGGGCTGAAAACGCCCTTCCGCCACAACGCCTGACTTTTCTTTAAACAAATCCGGGACAATGCCTTTGAAGGTGACTGGCACCGTCGCCTTTCCATCTTCGACGATGAAATGAATGGTGATGCCATCGGCATCGTGGCGAATGGACTTTTCTTGAACCATCCCGCCAAGCCGCACTGCGCGATCAAGCGGCAGACCAGATTGCGCGACATCGCCGGGTGCGTAGAAGAACGAGGCTTCTTGTTTTAGACCGGATACCGCGAGCAAACCCGCGCCAACCACAGCCGCCAAGCCAAGCAATGCCAGAATGAGCCTTTGATTTTTGGCTTTCACTTGACGTGATCTTTCTGCTCCAGAGCCGCCTCTGCACGACGCATGGCAAGGTAGCTCCACACTGTAACAGCAAGCGTGACCGCTCCTGTCAGCCCATAAGCGGCGAGAATGAATGGCCAGTGCGTCATGCCGCTGCCAATCGGCGCAAACGCGCCTCGCGTTTCGCTTCTGCCAAATTGGCCCGCATGCGCATCAAAACAATCGCAGCGAAAAGAAATGAGAAGCCAAAAACAGTAAAACCCAATGGCCACAAAAGCTCAGGCGCAATGGTCGACCCGCGCAGCGTAATCGATGGGCCTTGGTGCAGGCTGTTCCACCACACGACTGAGCGATTGATAATGGGAATATTCACCGCACCGACAATCCCAAAAATCGCGGTCGCACGGCTAACACTGGTGCGGTCGTCGCCCGCATTGGCAAGCGCGATATAGGCAAAATAGAGGAAGAGGAGGACGAGCATAGATGTCATGCGCCCATCCCATTCCCACCACGTGCCCCAAGTTGGCCGGCCCCAAATTGAGCCAGTGACAAGACATACAGCCGTAAACAGCGCACCTGGCACAGCAATGGCGCGCGCTGCCACACCGGCCAGCGGGTGCCGCCAGACAAGTTGAACAATGCTGGCAATGGCCAGCGCGGACCAACCGCCCATCCCCAGCCACGCCGCTGGCACATGAATATAAAGAATGCGGACGCTATCGCCCTGCAGATAATCTTTGGGCGTCAGCACAAGGCCGGCATAACAGCCGATCAGGATAAGAATAAGGCCAAGACCAAGGCACACGGGCGTCAAAGGCCGCGCGAGCTTTAGGAATCGAGCCGGATTGGCGTAGGCGTGCATTGCGGGACGCGCTTTAAGCGACAACCCGCCTTTGCGAAAGGGGATTTCTTCAAGAAGACCCTGCGCACTTTTGGGTCTTGCAACACGCAAACTCTTCTGGCCTTGAGGAAAGACGCGGCACGGACTCGGTCTGCGGAAGCGATAGGTGGCAAAAGCAGAGAAGACAGGGAGCGGAAAAAGCCATGGGGATGCTGGACGGCAAAGTAGTTGCAGTCACCGGTGCCGGGCGCGGTGTGGGCCGCGAAATTGCGCTGTTATGCGCCAAAGAAGGCGCCGCTGTAGTCGTGAACGATCTTGGCACCTCGGGCGAAGGCGAAGGGACAGACCTCTCCCCTGCCGAAGAGACCGTGGCCGACATCCGCAACGCGGGCGGCAAAGCGCTGGTCAATGGTGCCAGTGTGGCAGACCCCAAAGGGGCAGCCTCCATCATTGAAGATGCCGTTAAAACTTTTGGCCGCATCGACGCAGTGGTCAACAATGCCGGCATTTTGCGCGACCGCATCTGGCACAAGATGAGCCATGAAGACTGGCAGGCCGTGATTGATGTGCATCTTAACGGCTGTTTCAATGTCTCCAAGGCCGCAACGCCTTATTTCAAGGATCAGGGCTCGGGCAGCTTCATTCACTTCACGTCCACCTCGGGGCTGATCGGCAATTTTGGGCAAGCCAATTATTCTGCAGCCAAGCTGGGCATTGTGGGCCTGTCTCAATCCATCGCGCTCGATATGGCGCGGGCGGGCGTGCGCTCCAACTGCATCGCTCCATTTGCGTGGAGCCGGATGACCGCTTCCATTCCAGCAAGCACCGAGGAAGAAAAAGCGCGTGTAGAACGCTTAAAGACAATGAGTGCGGATAAAATTGCACCGCTAGTTGTCTTTCTGGCCTCGGATGCTTCCGCGGATGTAACCAACCAGATTTTTGCTGTGCGTAAGAACGAGATTTTCCTGTTTTCAAAACCCCGCCCTATCCGCTCCATGCACCGCAGCGAGGGGTGGACGGCTGAAACCATTGCAAGCGAGCTTCTGCCTGCTTTCCGCCCCAGCTTTGCCGATCCGGCAGAGCGATCAGGCGATGTTTTCCCTTATGATCCCGTGTGATGGAGAGGCTTATGTCCGGCATGGACCCCGAAATTTTTAACGCCTTTATTGATCAATTGCGCCGCTATGTTCGCGAAAGGCTGATTCCGGCAGAGGCCGATGTGATCGCGCAAGACCGTATTCCTGAGGATATCCTTCAGGAAATGCGCGACATGGGACTTTTTGGCATTACCATCCCCGAAGAATTTGGCGGGGCAGGCATGAATGTCAGCCAATATATCGAGACTGTGAAGCAGTTGGCCTATGCCGCTCCGGCCTATCGATCGACCGTATCAATTAACATCGGGATGACAGGCAGCGCGATCAAAAACTTTGGCACGCCCGAACAAAAATCGCATTGGCTGCCGCGCATCGCCTCGGGAGAGATCGCCTGTTTCGGCCTGACCGAACCGGGCAGCGGATCCGACTCCGCCGCGATGGCCACCACAGCCGTGCAAGACGGCAATGGCTATCGGCTTAATGGCACCAAGCGCTACATCACCAATAGCCCGCATGCTAAAATCGGCCTGATCATGGCGCGAACCAATAAGGAAGCCCTCCCGAAAAATGCGCATGTCTCGGCGTTCATTGTCGATATGACATCGCCGGGGATCAGCATTGGCAGCCCAGACAAGAAGATGGGGCAAGCTGGCGCACATATTGCCGATATCAATATGGATGACGTGAAGATTCCCGGCGATGCTCTGGTTGGCGGCATCGAAGGACGAGGCTTCCAAATCGCAATGCAAAGCCTTGATAATGGTCGTCTTTCTGTTGCCGGCATGGCTGTTGGCATGGGCCGCCGCGCACTTGATACTGCCGTGCGCTATGCAACCGAACGGAAAGCCTTTGGGGAATCGATTAGCAACTTCCAGCTGATCCAAGCGATGCTGGCTGATAGCGACGCCGAACTTTATGCCGCTGAATGCATGATTGCGGATGCCTGCGCGCGCGCCGATCGCGGAGAAAATATTGTCCGCAAGGCGGCCGCCGCCAAAATGTTTGCGACCGAGGCGTGTGGCCGCGTGGTTGATCGCTGTGTGCAGGTGTATGGCGGCGCGGGATATCTTGCGGAATATGAAGCTGAACGTTTCTTCCGCGATGCGCGCATCTTGCGGATTTACGAAGGCACAACGCAGATTATGCAGCTGCAAATTGCGAAGCACATGCTGCGTGACTTTGCGGCCAATGGGCATGTCTGGTCTTAACGCGCATGTATCAGCTGCTGCCCAATTTGAGCATCATCGAGGCGTCATCCTTTGTCGCCTCGCCCACGGCTGGGCTGTATCTTGCGCAAATGGGCGCCGAAGTGATCCGCGTCGATCAAATTGGCGGCGGGCCTGACTTTAATCGATGGCCCAAGGCCGATAATGGCCGCAGCCTCTATTGGGAAAACCTCAATCGCGCCAAGAAATCAGTCGCGCTGGATTTGGGCCGTGCCGAAGGGCGCGAATTGCTGGCGGCACTTGTCCAAAAAACGGGCCAATTTATCACCAACTTCCCCGTCAACGGCTTTTTGGCGCATGATCGGCTGGCGCAAGGCCGGCAAGATCTTGTCACCGTGCGGATCATGGGAATGGCCGATGGCGGCCCTGCGCTCGATTACACAGTCAACAGTGCAGTCGGTTATCCAGACCTCACAGGCACAGGTCCTGATCCCGTAAACCATGTTCTTCCTGCATGGGATTTGCTGACTGGCGCGTATGCGGCCTTTGCGATGCTGGCCGCGTTGCGCCACCGCGATGCAACAGGCTTCGGTCAAGAGGTGCGCGTTCCTTTATCTGATGTCGCGATTGGCACTGTCGCCAATTTGGGATCGCTTGCTGAAGTGCTGACCAACGGCGCCAATCGAGAACGCCTCGGCAACGCGGTTTATGGGGCCTTTGGTCGCGATTTTGTGACCGCAGATGGCGTGCGACTTATGATTATGGCGATTACGCCGCGCCAATGGTCAGGCCTAGTAGATGTTTTGGGAATTGCGACTGAGGTTGCGGCGATTGAAGCGCAACGCTGCGTCTCATTCGCCAAAGATGAAGGCACCCGCTTTGAGCATCGAGATGCGCTCTTCCCCCTTGTAGAAGCCAAGGTGGCAGCTTGGATCTACGAAGATTTAAAGCATGCTTTGGATAAGGTGGGCGGCTGCTACGGCCCCTATCAAACCATGTTGGATGCCGCACAAGACCCAGAGCTGGTGCGTAACAACCCTATTTTTAGTGCTGTTCAAAACCCCAGTGGTGCCGATTATCCAGCAGCCGGAAGCTTTGCGACGCTGCCAGGGCTGGACCGCGCACATCCTGCACCCGCGCCCTATCTCGGCGCGCATAGTGAGGAAATTCTCGCGACCCGTTTAGGGCTTCAGAGCGGCGCTATCGGCAAGCTGATTGATGCAGGGATTGTTGGCATTCATGGCTGAGGCAGCACTTCTCGATCACGCAAGATCAGCTTTAGAAGCCGCACAGGCCTATGCCGCGGCGGCACAGGCCAAATTGCGGACGCGGCTGGGGCACGCGAGCCTCGATGCCGAGCAACATGCAGCACATGGCTATGCATGGATCGAAACCAGTGTCGCCGCCCTGCGGGCCGTTACCTCCTGGCTCACCCGGTTAGAGGCTGATGGGCAAGCATGCGCGGCCGATGAACTGGCGGTGCAGATTGGCTGTGGCGAGACGCTGGCGCAGTTGCTGGGCGGCCTGCCCATGGGGCAAAATGAATTTATTCGTCCCGCCGATCTCGATGCGCAAAATGCCGCGCAGACCCTCGCGGACCATGTATCGGTTCAGTATTTTTTGAAACGCGGCAACACGGCGGCCACGCGAGCCGCGCTCATCCAGCAGCTGCGCGACGGACAGACCATTTCTGACCTGACCGGTGACGCGCTGATTGACAGCATAAGAGATCAATATCGCCGCTTTACCGATGATCGCATCTTGCCCTTTGCGCATCGCTGGCATTTGGACAACGCGCTAATCCCGGACGCAACGATTGGCGAAATGGCGGCACTTGGCACATTTGGCGTCTGCATTCCTGAAAGCTATGGCGGGCTTGGCCTAGGCAAGTTGGTGATGTGCGTCATTACCGAAGAATTGTCGCGCGGCTGGATTGGTGCGGGCTCACTTGGCACACGATCTGAAATTGCGGGCGAGTTGATCTTACTCGGCGGTACTGACGCACAAAAATCGAAATGGCTGCCACCCATTGCCTCTGGCGATATTTTGCCAACGGCAGTCTTTACCGAGCCTGACACTGGGTCTGACATGGCAAGCTTGGCCACACGTGCGGTGCGTGGGCCGCAAGGCTGGGAAATCCATGGCGCCAAAAACTGGATCACCCACGCCGCGCGGTCGGACATGATGACCCTGCTGGCCCGCAGCTTGCCCGATGAAAAAGGTTATGCGGGTCTGTCCATGTTTCTCATTCCCAAGCCGCGCGGGACTGAGACAAACCCCTTCCCTGCCGCCGGAATGACAGGCAGCGAAATTGAAGTTCTTGGCTACCGCGGTATGCGTGAATATGCGCTTCAGTTTGATGGCATGATAGCCCCTGAAGACGCGCTGCTGGGCGGTATAGAGGGTCAGGGCTTCAAACAATTGATGCGCACTTTTGAAGGCGCACGCATCCAAACTGCCGCACGCGCTGTGGGCGTGGCGCGCCGCGCCTTTGAGCTGGGGTGGGATTATGCACTCTCCCGCAAGCAATTTGGCAAGCCGTTGATTGATTTTCCGCGGGTCGCCGACAAGCTGGCGATGATGGCTGTCGATACACTTTTTGCCCGGGAGATGACTTATTTCGCGGCGCGCGAGAAAGATTTGGGCAAAAGATGCGATATTGAGGCGGGGATGGCCAAACTCCACGCCGCTCGCGTCGCCTGGTCCAATGCGGATGCCGGGCTGCAAATTCACGGCGGCAATGGATATGCGCTGGAATATGA
>JAGWVG010000104.1 GCA_018970965.1 Alphaproteobacteria bacterium
GCCAGAAGCACGCCGGGCGATGGCATGATCCGCCCATCCAGCCCCAATTCGCCAATGAATAAAAAATTGGCCAGTTGCTCTAAATCGGCAATCCCCATCGCCCCCAACAGCGACATCGCAATGGGCAAATCATAGTGTGAGCCTTCTTTGGGCAGGTCGGCGGGCGAAAGATTGATGGTGATGCGCTTGGGGGGCAAGGCAAGGCCCATAGCAGCAATGGCTGCGCGGACGCGCTCTCGGCTTTCGGCCACGGCCTTATCGGGCAAGCCAACAATGACAAAGGCGGGCACGCCCGGCGCGATTTGGCACTGCACTTCAATGCTGCGCGCTTCCAGCCCCAAATAGGCGACCGTCTCAACAATGGTCACCATGCGCTTTGGCCACATGCCTTGGCAGACCTTTGGGTGGCCTGATGCCCTGAATACGCCACTTTCACCCCCAATTTGGCCTCAACATCGGCCAAAAACTACGCGGACACACGCAACATAAGCGAAATCTTTGTGCTGTCGATATTGCTGAGGTTGCAAGTCAGCGCCGCTGCTCCCAAATTGGGGCCGTTATGCGGCGCAACAAATTCAAATCATGGATGCAAATTCCAGCTGTCAGGCTGGGCGCATTTCTTTTTGGGTTGGTGTTGATGATGGCCGCGCCATTGGTTGCCCCCCTTCCCGGCCCAGGGGGAATCGTGTTGTTTACCGTTGGCTTGGGGCTTGTGCTGCAAAGTTCAGCATGGGCGCGTCGACAATATGTGGCGTTTAAGCGGCGCTACCCAAAACCAGCGAGTTTTGCTGAATGGGGCTTACGCCGCCCAAGCCATAAACGACGCATGGCACGCAAGAAACAGGCAAAGGACGATTGACTCTTGCCTGCAACCCCCTTAACGGCCCCTTCAACAAGGCCGCCTTTGTTTGGCGGCTTTTTCATTTGATTTGTTTTTGAGGGCATGAGCGATGAAGCGCACCTTCCAGCCGAGCAACCTTGTACGGGCTCGTCGTCACGGTTTCCGGGCTCGCATGGCGACAGTGGGCGGCCGTGCCGTGATCCGCGCACGCCGCGCACGCGGCCGCAAGAAGCTGTCCGCCTGATCACGCTGACAAAGCGGTCAGATTTTCTGGCTGCTAATCATGGAAAACGGGCCGCCTCTGGCGGCCTTGTTTTGCTTGTGCGTGATAGAGCCGATGGCAACCCGCAAATGCGCATTGGCTACACTGTCACAAAAAAGACTGGCAACGCAGTTATCCGCAACCGGATGAAACGCCGTTTCCGCGAATTGGCTCGTGACCTGTTGCCGCACGCCGGCCTTGCGGGCGCTGATCATGTTATTATTGGCCGACCAAGTGGCGTGACGCGCGACTTTTCAGCCCTGCGGGCGGATCTAGAGCGCGCACTCAAGATGGTGCAGGGGTGATGAGGCGGTTGCTCATTTGGCTCGCACGCGCATGGCAATGGGGGCCATCTGCCGTACTTCCCCCCAGTTGCCGCTATCAGCCTTCATGTTCAGCCTATGCAATTGAGGCATTGAGCCGCTATGGCGCGCTCAAAGGAAGTTGGCTTGCAGCTCGGCGGATTCTGCGCTGCCACCCCTGGGGTGGTCAGGGCTATGATCCGGTTCCGTAAGCCGGGTATATTTAATGTTGGGGAAGTGACTTGAACGAGAACCGCAATTTCGTGATCGCCATTTTGCTGTCGGCGCTCGTCCTTTTTGGTTGGACACTGCTGGGCGATAAGCTTTTCCCCAAACCCAAGGCACCGCCGGTCACGGCAACAGCCCCGGCCGCGGCAACCGGCGCGCCTGCCATTCCAGCTGTGGCAAAGCCGTTGGATGTGAACAGCGTTCTCGCCCAAGGCGGACGCGTGCAGATTGAAACGCCCAAGGTCAAAGGCTCAATCAATTTGAAGGGTGCGCGCTTTGACGACCTCATTCTGCCGCGCCACACCGTGTCGCTCGACCCCAAGTCTGGCCCCGTGCGTATCCTTTCACCATCCGGCACTGAACATAGCCAATTTGCCGGCTTTGGCTGGACTGGCAGCGGCGCAGCCTTCCCGAACACTGATACCATCTGGCAATCTAGCGCACCCAAGCTGACGCCGGAAAGCCCCGTGACACTCAGCTGGGACAATGGCCAAGGCCAGATTTTCCAGATCAAGCTTTCGGTCGATCAGGATTACATGTTCACTGCTGAGCAAAGCGTGATCAACAAAGGCGCTGCCCCCGTTGCCGTCCGTCCCTATGGTTACATCAACCGCGGCTATGCAACAGTTGGGAAAACCAGCACATTGGCCGGCCCGCGCCATGATGTGGACAGCTGGACCATCCATGTCGGCCCCATTGGTACGTTTAACAACGCAACCAACTATGATGTAAACTACCCAGATCTGGATGAAGCAGGGGCCAATGGTCCGCGCTTTAAATCCACTGGCGGCTGGCTGGGCTTTGGCGACACCTATTGGCTCACCGCAATGGCGCCTTCGCAAAAGGCGACGATGGATGCCGGTTTCCGCAAGGGCAATGACACCTATCAAGCCGATTACGCGCTCGACAATGTGGTCGTCGCGCCCGGCCAATCGAACAGCGTGACCACGCACTTCTTTGCAGGTGCAAAGGAAGTGCCCGTTCTCGATGGCTATATGGATAAGCTTGGCATCCAACAATTTGGCAATGCGATTGATTGGGGCTGGTTCAAGATGTTCGCCAAGCCAATCTTCTACTTGCTCGATAATCTGTTCAAGCTGGTAAAGAACTTCGGCGTTGCGATCATTCTGCTGACGCTGACCGTCAAGCTGGTGATGTTCCCCATTGCCCAGCGTCAATTTGCCTCAATGGCTGCGATGCGCGTTGTGCAGCCCAAGGTGAAGGAAATCCAAGAACGCTACAAGGATGATCGCCCCAAGATGCAGCAAGCGATGATGGAGCTGTATCAGAAGGAAAAGATCAATCCGATGGCGGGCTGCCTGCCCATTTTCATCCAAATTCCGGTCTTCTACGCGCTGTATAAGGTGCTGCTGCTGACCATCGAAATGCGCCACCAACCTTTCGCGCTATGGATTAAGGATTTGTCGGCGCCCGATCCTTTGACGCCCGTCAACCTCTTTGGCCTGCTGCCCTTCACGCCGCCCAGTTTCATTGCACTTGGCGTGCTGCCGATCCTGTTGGGCATTACCATGTATGCCCAGTTTAAGCTGAACCCGGCCCCGGCAGATCCGGTGCAGCAACAGGTCTTCTCGATCATGCCGTGGATCATGATGTTCCTGATGGCCCCCTTTGCAGCGGGCTTGCAGCTCTATTGGGTGGTCAACAACCTGCTGACCATTGCGCAGCAAAAGTGGCTTTACAGCCGCCACCCGGCCATGAAGGAGCCTGCAAAGGCGTGACCGAAGATAGCGATCTTATTGAGACGGCTCGGAAGATTTTTTCCGGGCCGATCTCATTTCTCAAATCTGCACCAGATTTGAAGTTCCTGCCGGATCCGGTGGCGAATGAGGTGGCCTTTGCGGGGCGATCCAATGTTGGCAAATCTTCGCTGATCAATGCGCTCACCAACCGCAATGGCTTGGCGCGCACCTCAAACACGCCCGGCCGCACGCAAGAGCTTAATTTTTTTGACGTTGGGGATCCGCTGAAATTCCGGCTGGTCGATATGCCCGGCTATGGCTTTGCTGAAGCCCCCAAAGATGTGGTCAAAAAATGGCGCTTTTTGGTCAATGATTATCTGCGCGGCCGCCAAGTGCTGAAACGCGCGCTGGTGCTGATTGATAGCCGCCACGGCATCAAGCCCGTTGATGAGGATGTGATGGACATGCTCGATGCAGCGGCCGTCAGCTATCACATCGTCTTGACCAAGGCAGATAAAATCAAAGCAAGCGCGCTAACCGAGGTGATGCAGCGCACCGCTGAAGCCGCGCGCAAACGCCCCGCCGCCCACCCCGATATCATCCCGACATCGAGTGAAAAAGGCATGGGTTTGCCAGAATTGCGGGCCGCCATTTTGGATGCCGTGACCGATTAATCGATAAGGACGTCGCCCATGCTGAAAATCATCATTGGCAATAAAGCTTATTCAAGCTGGTCCCTGCGCGGCTGGCTGGCGGTCAAGCAGTGCGGCCTGCCTTTTGAAGAAGTTGTGACCCCCATTTATGATGAGGCGTGGCCCGCCCGCCGTGAAGAAGCTGATATCCGTCCTGGCGGGGGCAAAGTGCCGATTCTTTGGGATGGTGATGCCGCGATTTGGGATAGCCTTGCGATTATCGATTATCTCAATGATCTGACAGGCGATGTCCATTTCTGGCCCAAAGACCGCGCAGCGCGCGCCATGGCGCGATCTCTGGCGGCAGAAATGCACAGCAGCTTTACCGCACTGCGCCGTCAACACCCGATGAACAGCCGTCGCGTCTATCCCCCTGCCCCGCTTGATGCGGAAGTCGCTGAAGATGTCGCGCGGATCACACAACTTTGGAATGATGCACGCAGCCGCTTTGGCGCAGGCGGCGAATTTCTGTTCGGTGCGTTCGGCGCGGTGGACATTATGTTCGCGCCTGTCATCACGCGCTTCGTCACCTATTCCATCCCAGTGCCGGATCATGCGAAGCCCTATATGGATGCGGTGCTGGCTCATCCCTTCATGGTGGAATGGCTGCGCGATGCTGAAAACGAGCCATGGGTTATCGCGCGCTTTGAGCGGGATGCCTGAGATGGTGGACGCCCTAAAGCTGACGCAGCAGCTCATCGCCGCCCCATCCGTCACGCCTGCAACAGGCGCGGTGTTTGATGTTCTAGAAGCGGCACTCAAGCCCTTAGGCTTTGAGGTGGATCGCTTCATCTGTGGCGATGCGCCCGATTGCCCGGTTGAAAATCTTTTCGCCACGCGCGCAGGCACGGGCGATGCCCCACATTTTGCTTTTGCTGGGCATTTGGATGTGGTCCCGCCCGGCGAAGGCTGGACAAGCGACCCCTTCTCACCCGAAATTCGGGGTGATTTGCTCTACGGCCGCGGTGCGGTGGATATGAAGGCCAGCATTGCGGCCTTTGTCGCGGCCATCCCGCCGCAAAGTGCCGGGCGGATCAGCCTGATCATCACAGGCGATGAAGAAGGCCCGGCCGTTTATGGCACCGTCGCGCTGATTGATCACATGAAGGCCAAGGGCCTGGTGCCCGATCTGTGCCTGGTGGGCGAGCCAACTTCGGTCAATCGCCTAGGCGATATGATGAAAATTGGTCGACGCGGCTCGGTGAACATCTGGATTACCGTGCCCGGCACGCAAGGCCATGTCGCTTATCCGCATCTCGCGGATAACCCCGTGCCCAAGCTGGTGCGCGCATTGGCGCGTATTGATGCGATTACGCTGGATGAAGGGACTGAGTGGTTTCAGCCCTCCAATATCGAGATCACTGATCTTGAAGTGGGCAATAAGGCCACCAACGTTATCCCCAAAGCCGCCAAAGCGCGGATTTCGATCCGCTTTAACGATCGGCATACGGGGGAAAGCCTATCGCACCTAATCCGCGAGACTGTAGCGCTTGAAGCCCCCGAAGCAATTGTGGAGCCGCGCATCTCGGGCGAAGCCTTCCTCACCCCTCCAGGCGCGCTGAGCCATTTGGTTGCCCAAGCGATCCGCGACGTGACCGGACTTGATCCCGAGAAATCGACGACAGGCGGCACATCGGATGCACGCTTCCTCTCAAAGTTGTGCCCGGTTGTAGAATTTGGCCTGCCTAATGCGACGATGCACAAGCTGGATGAGGCCGTAGCTTTGGAAGATATCCATTCTCTTACAAAGATTTATTCAAAAATCCTTGAAAGTCTCTGACCTTTAGCGCGCACGGCGCAGGATGATGTACAACGCTCCGGCCCCGCCATGGCGCGGATGCGCATTGCGGATTGCAGCGATCCGGTCAGCATAAGCTGAGACAGACAGCCAATCCGTTACAGACGCGCGGATTACGCCGCGACTGGTGGGGGGCAAGCGCGGATTATCAACCGCCGGACGACCCGTGATCAAAAGGATCGTACGGTCACCGCGCCGAATGGCAGCGTCTAACCCACGGTTGAGCCGAGCATGCGCCGTTGCCAGCGTCTCACCATGCAGATCAATGGTGACATCGGGCGCGACATCGCCTTTGGATAAGCGCTTATCCCAGCTGCCATCTAGCGTATCGCGGGCGACAGTCGGGCGCGTTGCAGCTGGCCGAGGGGCAGCAAGCGGTGCTGATGCGCGCGTCGGGCGCACGACCTTTTCCATTTCCGCGCGCATATCCAACGCAAGCGGCAGATCGTCAGGGAGAGTTTTGCCGGGCATGGGCCGCGCAGTCCGCGCAACACGGGCCCAAATTGCCTGTTCTTCTGCGCTGAGGCGGCGGGTTCTCACGGCTGGGCTTGTGCCTTTAATCGTGCCACTGTGCCTTTTGGCAGCAGAATATAGGCCGTACCGC
>JAGWVG010000105.1 GCA_018970965.1 Alphaproteobacteria bacterium
AGCCGATGCAGAATACCCCCGGTACATAAGGCTGGGCTGGTGGCGATTGCCCTGCGCATCAGACAGCGACATGCCCGCCACTTGGGTCGACACCGCACGCAACACATCTGGGCCAGATGCAAGAGCGAGTTTTGCCGCGTCTAACTCAACGGCATCATCTTTATCTGCAGCCCCGCCCGGCGCGGTCACAATGATTGGCTGTTCTGGTACTGGCGCTACAGCCTGTGCCGCTTGCGCGTTTATGCTGAGGAAAAGACATGTCGCTGCAAGACGTTTCATCGCCGGCCCCTCAACAAAAAGCCGGGGCGCTGCGCAAATGCTGATACGCCTCGACAACACCCTGTAGTTTTTTCTCAAAACCACGGTCGCCGCCATTGCGGTCGGGATGATAGCGCCGGACAAGCTCAGAATACCGCGCCCGGAGGGCCTTGCGATCTGCGTCCAGTGGAAGACCCAAAGTCTCTAACGCGCGGCGATCTTCTGGAGAAAGTGGTTTGCCATCGGCGCGTGCGCGGGGCATCGCGGCATCCATCCGCCCCTTAAAGCGGGCCGATATCGCATCCAATGGATCATGAAAATCGGCCCAGCGGGGTGGGCTATCGACACCCGCTGTGGGGCGGAACGCCCGGCTTTCTTGTTCCCACCCACTCATCGGCATTTGTGCGCGCTCAATTTCTTCGCGGCTCATGCCATCGAAGAAATTATAGCCCGCATTAAACGCACGCACATGGTTTAAGCATAGCCATTGCCATTGGCCCGGGCCATCTGGGCCGGGCGCTGGGCCCGATGGATCTGGCGCGCGAAACTCTCCCGCCTCAGAGCAGCCTGGCCGATTGCACGGGCGATATTCTCCTGCCACCCGGCCATGAAATCTGCTCTGCCGTGGCGGAGCATTGCTGCTCATTGCGGCGACCAATGAAAATGAAATTGATGGCCAAGCGGCGCAGGCGCCCAGTCATCGCGCAAGTCGCGGACACGACGGAGAATCTGCTCCACTGCCGTTGCATCCATAGCTGGCACCGGCACCAAAGAGGCGCCACATCCTGACTCGGCAAGGTGAAGCGTGCCTTCCACATCCGTTCCGCCTGACCAAAGTGCGGCTTCTACCGATTCCACAATCCGTTCTGCCTGCACCAACATGACGATCGAGCCATCAGGCACTTCGGCCCGCTTGGCGCTGGCATGGCCTGCCGCCTTGGCAATTTCCTGCACCTCATCCGGATTGATGCCACTGGCAATCATGCCCCAAAACCCACGCTTCAGCCCCAACGCTTCCTCAACAATGAAATGCACCGCATCATGCGGCACCGGCCCCTTTTTCGGAAAGCGCGTTTCAGCGCGGCTGCCATCCGCGCGGACAATCAGGATGTGATCGTCAGTCAGGTCTTTGGTAATTGTTACATCCATTGCTTCCCCATGGCGCGAGACTTGCTAGAAGAAAAGCCATGACCAACCGCCCCATCGAATCCGAGATCACGCAGCGCCTGACAACCGCCTTTGCGCCGACGCATCTGAGTGTCAGCAATGACAGCGCCAAACATCATGGCCATTTGGGCGATGATGGGTCAGGCGAAAGCCATTTTTCGGTCGAAATCGAATCGCAAGCCTTTGCCGGTGTCAGCCGGTTGGAACGGCAGCGGATGGTAAACCGAGCGTTGGGCGATTTGCCCGGCCAGCGCGTTCATGCGCTTGCCATTCGCGCCCGAGCGCCCGGCGAATAAGGAGAGCAAGGGATGAAACACCCCGTTGAAGGCAGCCTGATTCCTGTCACGCATGATCTGGGGGCGTTTAAAGTCCGCCGTGTTCTGCCAGCGCGCGGCCTTACAATGGTGGGGCCCTTTTGCTTTGTCGATCAATTTGGCCCGGGCCATTTTGACATTGGACAAGGCATGGATGTGCGGCCGCACCCGCATATTGGCCTGTCGACTGTAACCTATTTGTTTGAAGGCGCGATTGACCATCGCGATTCGCTGGGCAGCTTTGCAACCATCCACCCCGGTGCGGTCAATTTGATGACCGCGGGCAAAGGCATCGTCCATTCTGAACGATCCCCGCAATCCGAACGCGATGCGGGCGGGCCAATGTATGGCATGCAGACATGGCTGGCATTGCCCGATGGCCAAGAAGAGATTGATCCCGCCTTTGAACAAGTGGCGGCAGACCAACTCCCGATCCTTTCCGCCCCTGGCGTTTCTGCGCGCGTCATTATGGGGAGCCTCTGGGGGCAAACAGCACCAACCACGTGCCATGTGCCAACCATCTATGCCGATATTATGCTCGAGGCAGGCGGCGCAGTGCCCATTGATGCCGAAGCCGATGAGCGCGCACTGATGCTGGTGGGGGGTGCTGCCGATATTGCAGGTGAGGCGATGGAGCCGTTTACGCTTTATGTGTTGCGGCCCGGCATGGTCGCGCAGCTCAGCTCAACCAGTGGCGGGCGGATTATGCTGATGGGCGGGCAAGACTTTCCAACAGCACGGCGCGTCTGGTGGAATTTTGTCTCCTCGCGGCAAGACCGGATCGATCAGGCCGTTATGGATTGGACCGAAGGGCGCTTCCCGCAGGTGGAAAATGATCCAGAATTTATCCCCCTGCCTGAAACCCCACTGACCAATAGCGACCCGATTTAAATGGCAACGCCGCAGCGCCTGCGCCTATCGACCGGCGTGGAATTAGATGTCTGGACCGCGGGGGACGCGGCACAGCCGCCCATCCTCTTCCTTCATGGCTTTCCCGAATCGCACCGAACATGGCGACACCAAATGGCGGGGCTGGCGGACCGCTTTTATTGCATCGCGCCGGACCAGCGCGGTTATGCGCGGTCCGACAAGCCGGCTGATGTCGCCGCGTATCGCGTGCCTGTGCTTGTTGCTGATGTGCTGGCGCTTGCGGATGCACTGGGCATCGCGCAGTTCACTTTGGTTGGGCATGATTGGGGTGGGGCCGTTGCATGGGCGACAGCGCTTAAACATCCTGATCGCGTGACGCGGCTCATCCAATGCAATGCGGCGCACCCTTATGTTTTTCAACAAACGCTTGTCTTTAACGCCGCGCAGCGCGCCGCATCACAATATATCACCGAGTTTCGAGATCGGGATATCGAAGGCGAAGTGGCCGAGAAGGGCGTGGAATGGTTCTTCGAGGATCGATTTGCCAAAATCAGCGGCGGTGCGATCAGCGCTATAGATCGCGCGGCTTATATCGATGAATGGAGCCAGCCCGGCGCACTGACTGGCATGCTCAACTGGTATCGCGCCTCGCCAATGCAGGTGCCTGCCCTAGACGCACCTGCCATCAGCACCCCGTTTCTCGACGCGCCCTTCCCCAAGCTGGCTATGCCTGTACTGGTGATTTGGGGCTTGAACGATGAGGCGCTTTTGCCGTGCCAACTCGACGGGCTGGACACGCATATTCCGAATTTGACCATTATTCGCGTCGCGGATGCAGGCCATTTCATCCCTTGGGAACAGCCTCAAGCCGTCACGCAAGCCATGCGCGATTGGCTGGCTTAAACTGCGCCCGCCACCCAAGTGAGCATCGCACCATGTGGATGAACATGGGCAAGCGTTTCCGTTACGCCTGTGCCCGGCCAACAGCGCAAACGCAGTTCTGCCAGTGGGGCACCTTGCGTTTGAAACTCTAAGCTGAGCCACGCCAGGGGTCGTGCAGGTGTCGCCCGCGCACCGGCGGCTTCCATCATATCGCGCACCGCCATGCGCTGTTCTTCGGTAAAATATTGCAGCGCGATTGAATGAAAGATCACCCGTGTGCGCCCTTCGGCCTGTTGTTCCGCCAGAAAAGGCTCCAACAAATCCATCGCATCGCCTTTGATAAGGGGGGGCGGTGATTTTTGCGCCATTGCAATCGCGGTTTGGGTGCGCGTCATCCGCTCACGCTGATCAGGCCAAATATAGGCCATAAGCCGCTGTGCAATTTCTGCATCGCTGACGTCGAGCGGGTTCAGATCAATCCCGAGTCGGTCTGTCACGATCACATCCGACACATCCGGATCAGTCCCCATCCAGTCGGGCATGAGTTGCAGAGGCGATCGCAAATCCCCCGCAACAACGCCGCCCAAACGATAGCCAAAATGATCCATATTGAGGTTCAGCCCGGCGCTGGCACCAATTTCAATCCATTCCATCCGCGGGCCAAAGCGGCGGGCAATGCGCATCATGCCCGGCCATAAGGCCGCTGCACGACCCACCTCATTGGTCTGGGGCGGGCTATCAAGCCACGGTAAAATCCAATCATCCCAATCTTTTAGAACGCGCTTCAGAATCCGCGGCAAATCGCCCTTTTGCTGCGTGTAAAAGCGCGTCAAATCTGCATCCTGCCCGCTGCGCGCCAAGGCATGAAGCGCCCCTGTGAGACGTAAGGTCAGCGCATCTGCAATTGGATCGCCCGGCCAACTGAGCAGAGCCGCGCCACTATGGGTCGAAGCATCAATCACTTCTCCCAAGGCCACCAACAGCTCTGCCGTCATGGGGGAACCGGAGGCCCGGCACATCTCTGCCTGTTGGCGGAACGCAGCACGAATATGATCAGTCATGCGGACTAGCTTGCCCTCAATGCCCCACCCAAGTAAAGGCCGCGCATCATGCCGCAGCCAATCATCTTTGCCGTTCCCAAGGGCCGCATCCTTGAGGAAGCCCTGCCTTTGCTGGAGCGAGCGGGCATTTTGCCTGAGCCTGCCTTTGGCGATGAGAAGAGCCGCGCGCTGAAATTTTCAACCAATAAAGATGATATCAGCCTGATCCGCGTGCGCGCTTTTGATGTGGCGACCTTTGTGGCGCATGGCGCGGCGCAGATTGGCATTGTCGGCTCTGACGTGATTGATGAGTTTGATTACTCAGAACTTTACGCACCCGTAGACCTAAATATTGGCCATTGCCGCATCTCGATTGCTGAGCCAGCCGAAATGGCTGAAACCGATGATCCCCGCGCCTGGAGCCATGTGCGCGTTGCGACCAAATATCCCAATTTGACGCGGAAGCATTTTGCCAAGCGCGGTGTGCAGGCAGAATGTGTGAAACTGAACGGCGCGATGGAAATTGCGCCCGCGCTTGGCCTTTCCAGCCGGATTGTGGACCTTGTGTCTTCGGGCAAGACACTGAAAGAAAATGGCTTGGTCGAAGTTGAAGTGTTGGCCGATGTCTCGGCTCGGCTGATCGTCAATCGCGCGGCCTTTAAAACCAATGCTGCAGTGGGCGCTCTTGTTGCAGCGTTCCGGGAGGCTGTCGGTGCAGCGGCTTAACGCACAGGCCGCAGATTTTGCAGCGCAGTTTGAAACGCTGGTCAATGCCCGGCGCGAGGCGGATTCCGATGTGTCACGCGATGTCGCCGCAATCATTGCGCGGGTGAAGGCTGAAGGCGATGCCGCCATTGCCGACTATACCCAGCGCTTTGATGGGCATGATCTTCCCTGGCAGATTTCGCTGGAGGACTGCGCGGCAGCCTATGCGGCTTTGGATGCGGAATTGCGTGCCGCACTGGACCTCGCAGCCCAGCGCATCCGCACCTACCATGCCAAGCAAAAGCCCGTGGATAGCGACAGCGTGGATGAAAGCGGCGTTCGGCTGGGCGCACGCTGGCGGGCTGTGGATGCCGCTGGTGTTTATGTCCCCGGCGGCCGGGCAGCATATCCCTCATCCGTTCTGATGAATGCCATTCCGGCGCGTGTGGCAGGCGTTGAGCGGTTGGTGATGGTCACGCCAACCCCCAAAGGTGAGATGAACCCGCTGGTGCTGGCTGCCGCGCATGTCGCTGGCGTGGACGAAGTGTGGCGGATCGGCGGCGCACAGGCAATTGCGGCGCTGGCCTATGGCACGCAGAGCATTCGCCGTGTTGATGTGATCACGGGCCCCGGCAATGCCTGGGTGGCCGAGGCCAAGCGCCAGCTTTATGGCGTTGTCGGCATTGACATGGTGGCAGGCCCATCTGAAATTCTGGTGGTTGCCGACGGGCAAAACCCGCCAGCATGGATTGCGGCAGACCTGTTGAGCCAAGCCGAGCATGATCCAACCAGCCAGTCGATCCTCATCACCGATGATGCAAATTTTGCCGATGCGGTGGCGACCGAAGTGGACAAACAGCTTTCTGCATTGTCGACTGAACCGACCGCGCGGGCCAGTTGGGACGCCAATGGCGCGATCATCTTGGTCGATGACCTCATGGATGCGGCCCCTTTGATCGACGCGCTGGCCCCGGAGCATCTGGAGCTGGCCGTCGAGAACCCGGAGCCGCTGTTTAACACAGTGCGCCATGCCGGCTCAATCTTCTTGGGCCGTCACACGCCTGAGGCCGTCGGCGATTATGTTGGCGGGCCGAACCATGTGCTGCCGACGGGCCGCCGGGCGCGCTTTTCCTCTGGCCTTTCTGTGCTTGATTTTATGAAGCGCACCAGCTT
>JAGWVG010000106.1 GCA_018970965.1 Alphaproteobacteria bacterium
ACACATTAGGCAATATTGCCCTCGCTTGCCATGAGGAGATTATTCAAAAATCCAACGCCTCAATATCAGAGACTCGCGTTTTATGAATCTATTTTATCACTGTTTCAAATATTGAAAATGCCTGTATAAAAATAAATAAATTCTTTGTTTGTGATGTTTTAAGCCGCGTCGGCCAACTGTTCCAACCGGCGGCGATCCTTGATGACCACGCGGCGACGATCGGGCAGTTCGATCATCTCCGCCTCTTTCAGTTTCGTCAGTTGGCGGCTGACAGTTTCAATGGTCAGGCCCAGCACATCACCCATTTGCTGGCGGTCCATGGGCAAATCAAATTCATTAAGGAAGGGCGCGATGGCGGAACAGCCGTTGCTGCCCAACCGATTGGAAATTTCAAGCAGCAACGTCGCGATCCGCTCACTTGCGGTTTTGCGGCCCAAAAGCATCATCCATTGGCGGGCGCGATCCAGCTCATCCAGCGTGCGCTGGAGCAGCTTGTGCTGCAAATCGGGATGGTCTTTGGCAAAGCCATCAAAGGCGGCGCGCGTGAAGATGCACACTTCGGCATCGGTCAGCGCGGTCACGCCATAGGGGCTCTCTTTGCCAAAGGGGCGGCCAATAAAATCTGAAGGAAAGACCACGCCCACAATCTGCTCGCGTCCATCCGCAGTCGAGACCGAGAGTTTAAGCACCCCCTGTATGACATTGGCGACAACCAACGCTTCATCGCCTTCCCAGACCAAGGTCTGGCCGCGCGTGACCATTTGCTTGCGGCCCAGTTTCGAAAGAGCCGCCAATTCTTCGGCATCCAGAGCTGCGCAAATCGCGCGGTTCCGGACCAGACAAGCGTCGCAATCAGACATGAGGTCTTGCTACAGGAAAGCGCCAATCTGGTCCAACCAAAAACGATATTATTTGATCGGTTTAGACCAGAAATAGGCTTATTTGCAGGTGGATGCCGACCCCGCGTCGAGATCAAGGCAGCGGCCATCAACCGAACCGGGGGCAATAGGCAGCCCAATCAAGCTCGCCAGCGTTGGCAGAATATCGACCGTTTCAACAGGTTGTGGCTGTTCAAAAGCGGTCAGGCCCTTGCGCCAAAAGAGAATGGGGACACGCCGATCATAATCCCACGCGCTGCCATGCGTTGCGACATAGCCTTTAACCCCGGCGGGCATCGGCTGCTGGCCATGCGGCAAGACAACGTAAATATCGCCTGATCGCTCGGCCACAAAAGAGGCACGCACGCGCTGCGCCAGCGTCCACAAGGCAGGATTGCCAGACGGCACAGGCAGCGGCGCCAAATCGGCCTTGGTGAAGACGGCTGCGATCTTGCCCTGATATTGGCTTTCCAGAACGGTCTTCAAATAGGCCGCCGCTTCTGCACGACGCTCAACAGGCACATTGGGCGTGAACCAATAATCGCCTCCCAAAGCACGATTTTCAATCAGCGATCCCTGCCAACCAAATTGGCGCGCCAGAATTTGCGAGAGGACGGGCGCTGCCAATGTCAGCGTTGCGCGACCGGCGGCAGGATAAGCGTGGTCGGCATGACGTTCGGGCGCATCAAAGCCGCCATGGTCGGCACTCAGTGCGACAACATAGTCGATCTTCTGCTTGTCCAACGCTGCAAAGAACTGGCCAAGGCGTGTATCAAGCGACACCATCTGGCCGCACATTTCTGGGCCTTCGGTGCCATAGCTATGGCCAATATAATCGGTGGCCGACAGGCTGATCGCCAGCACATCGGTACCGGCCTTTTGGCCCAACTTATTGGCAGCGACCATGGATTCCGCAATATCGAGCGTCGCAATATCAATCGCGCGGGTGGTGCGGAAATCTTTCGCTGTATTATCCGGCTTATCGGTGCGTGGACCATCTTCCGGGCCGTCGCCGACTGTCAGCTTGCCGACGGCGATGGGCGACAGCTTTGCCAAGCATTGCGCGGGCAAAGGCGGGATGCTGGGCTTGGCCATCCATTGCGCAATTCGGGCATTCACACCCGCCAGCGCCGGAACGCTTTGTGCAACGCTGCTCGTGTCAGCCCCAACATAGGTGGTGAAGCCTTTGGCGCGCCAATCATACCACCATGTCTGATCCGCATTGCGCCCCGCAAGCAGAGTCGCGCCACGGTCTTTACCGGACACCGCAAAGACCCGTGTCTGGCTGCCTGGCTGCGCCTTCAACCGATCGCCCAGAGTTTGCCAATCGGGGCCCAAATGCTTCAGCGACACGGTGTAATCATCATGCGTACTGCCGGGGACGCTTTCATCCTCAACACAGTAGATTTCATCAAATTTGGCCCCGCGCATGCCAAACCAATCATTGGCGGCAATGCCACTGCGCGCCGGATGCACCCCACTGGTGATGGTGGAATGGCCCGGGCAGGTTTCGGTCGCCGCATGGCTTTGATAGCCACCGGGGAAGACCACGCCTTGCGTCAGGCGCTTCATCCCGCCCGTAAATTTGCCACGCCATTCCGAAAACAGGTCGCTGGAAAATTGATCGACAGAGATGACCACAACCAATTTGGGCGGCGTGGTTTCAGCTTGTGCTTGAACCGAAGTGAAAAAAGCAGCGGCCACAAGCCAGCGAGCGAACCTCATCCAAAGTCTCCTGTGCAATCAACTGCGTGCTTGGCTATAGAGTGCATCATGACCTCGCAAGGATTTTCCCTACGCGCCGTGCGCGACATGGCGATGACGCTGGTGGCGGCCCTGCTGTGCTGGAGCGCACCTGCGCTGGCGCAGACGCACATCACAGCCAGATTGGCCGCCGAAAGCTTGGCTCCTAAGCCCGGCAGCACGGTGATGCTGGCCATTGATATGCAGCCTGAACCTGGCTGGCATGGCTATTGGAAGAACCCGGGCGATGCTGGCGTTGGTATAACGCTGGATTGGCAATTGCCCAAGGGTGCCACTTTGGGGCCAATGCGCTGGCCTGTGCCAGAGAAACTCTTGGTGGCAGGCCTCATGAACCATGTGTTCAATGGCGATCATGCGCTGTTGCTGCCGCTGACGCTGCCCAAAGACATGCCACAGGGCACCAAAGTGCCGCTGCGCGCCAAAGCGCAATGGCTGGCCTGCACGGATAAAATCTGTGTGCCCGAACGAGGAGAGTTAGCGCTGGACTTGGTGGCGGGCGATGGCGCCATCCACACGGCGGAGCGTGTGCAATTTGATACATGGCGCGCAGCCTTAGCGATGCCGTTGGGCAGCCCCACATATTTCGCACGCGATGGTGATAGGGTGCGTATTGGCGTGCCCTTGCCCGCCGCCATGCCATTGACGGACGCCTGGTTCTTTGCCGAAACGGAAAAGGCCTTGGTTTATGCTGCGCCTCAAAAAATTGGTCGCGTTGATAATTTTGTGATCATCGAAACCAAGGCCGCGCCTGACTTTGACGCACAGACACTGCGCGGCGTGATTGCCACTTCTAAAGGCCGAGGATTTGAGATTGAGGCACGGCCCGGCGCTGTGCCCAGCATAGCAGAAAGCGGCTTGGGCCTAACCATCTTGCTCGCGCTGGGGGGTGCCCTGCTCGGCGGCCTTTTGCTCAACATCATGCCCTGTGTCTTCCCCGTGATCAGCCTCAAGGCGATGAGCCTTGCGCGCGCTGGGGGTGATGCGCGCGCCGCCAAGGCCGAAGCGCTGGCCTATGCCGCAGGCGTTATCCTCACCTGCCTTGCCTTGGGCGGGGCATTGCTGGCGTTGCGCGCCACAGGTGCCGCCATTGGATGGGCGTTTCAGCTGCAAGATCCGCGCATCATCTTCCTCCTGCTGTTGCTGGTGACTGCAATTGCCCTCAACCTTGCCCATGTGTTTCACTTGCGCGGCTTTGGCGGCGGCGAGGCGCTGGCCGGCAAGGATGGCGCCGCAGGCGCATTCTGGACCGGCGTTCTCGCAGCCTTTGTAGCAACCCCGTGTACCGGGCCCTTTATGGCGGCGGCCTTGGGTGCCGCACTGGTGCTGCCCACGCCTGCAGCCTTGGCGATTTTTGCCGGGCTAGGCCTTGGCCTTGCACTGCCCTTTTTGCTGATTGGGTTTATCCCCGCCGTGCGAAGCCGCCTGCCCAAGCCCGGGCCTTGGATGGCGCGCTTCCAATCGATGCTCTCTGTTCCGATGTTCCTGACGGCCGCTGCGCTCGCTTGGCTCTTGTGGCGGCAAACTGGGGTGGCAGGGCTTGGCGTGGGTTTGGGCGCGACAGCGGTTCTGGCGATCCTCCTATTTTGGATTGGACGGCAACAATCCAACGGGCGCTCGGCCGTAATGCCAAGCGCAGCCCTCGTGGTTGCCAGCCTTGCTGCTTTGCTGCTGCTTCCTCCTGCGGCGCCTCCCGCCAATCGCACTGTGGCGGGCGAGCCATTTAGCGAAGCTCGGTTGGTCGCTTTGCGTGCTGAAGGAAAACCCGTTTTCCTCTATTTCACCGCTGATTGGTGCCTGACTTGTAAAGTGAATGAGCAAGCCGCAATTGACCGCGAAGAAGTGCGCCAAGCCTTTGCCAAGGCGGGCATTGTGACGATGGTGGGGGATTGGACGAATGCCGACCCAGCCATTGGCCGCTTTTTAGAAGCCAATGGCCGGTCAGGCGTGCCCTATTATGTGTTTTACCCCAAAGACGGCGGTACGCCGCAAGACCTGCCACAAGTGCTGACCCCCGCCACGCTCACCGCTCTGGCGCGCTGAACCGAGCGGGGGCGCAATTCAGCCAAGGTCGGCGCGGACGAAATCGGCGCAGCGTTCGCCAATCATAATCGATGGCGCATTGGTGTTGCCCGACACAACACGTGGCATCACCGAGGCATCAGCAATGTACAGCCCATCCACCCCGCGGACGCGCAACTGCGGATCGCAAACGGCAGCATCATCGTTGCCCATGCGCGCCGTGCCAACGGGGTGATAAACAGTGTCCGCCCGATTGCGGATGAGCTGATCCAACGCCGCATCGTCGTCCAACGGCGTATTGTGCCGATCAACGCCTTTGTGCTTGGCCAGCGATGGCGATGCGCAAATGCGGTGGACCAGCTTCACGCCATCGCGCAGCACCTGCAGATCGCGCGGATCATCCAAGAAATTCGGGTCGATCCGTGGAGCGGCCATTGGATCCGCACTGGCAAGGCGCACTGTGCCGCGGCTTTCCGGCCGCAGAACGCAGACATGAACGGAATAGCCCACACCTTTGACGGCCTCGCGTCCGTGATCTTCCAGCATGGCAGGCACGAAATGGAATTGCACATCGGGCACCACAACATCAGGCCGGGTGCGGGCAAAGCCACCCGATTCAGCATAAGGCGTGGTCAAAGTCCCAGTGCGCTTGGAGCGCCATTCAAAAATAGATTTGATAAAGCGAATGGAGCCCGACAGCGAGGTGCCCGTGAACACATCGCCCCCGGTATTAAAGCTGGCCACATAATCGATATGGTCCTGCAAATTCTCGCCCACGGCTGGACGATCCACGATCACGGAAATGCCATGCGCTTTCAAATGATCCGCTGGGCCAATGCCTGACAGCATCAAAATATGCGGCGTGCCAAAGGCTCCGGCTGACAAGATAACCGCCTTGCGCGCGCGGATCGTGCGGCTGCGGCGGCCTTGGCGAATGCGCACACCAGTGGCGCGGCCATTTTCGATCTCGATCTTCTCAACATGCGCGCCGGTTTCGACATGCAGACGGCCCGCCTGTTGTTGCGGCACAACATAGGCGCGCGCGGCTGTCCAGCGCTCACCTTTTTTCTGAGTAACTTGATAAACCCCTACGCCTTCAAATTGTGCGCCGTTGAAATCATTATTGCGCGGCATCTGAAGTTCTGCAGCGGCCTCGACAAAGTCGACACTGCCGGGGTTGGGCCAGAGCTGATCGCTGACCGACAAGGGGCCATTGCCACCATGGAATTTATCTTCGCCGCGCACATTATTCTCTGCCCGACGGAAAATGGGCAGCACATCTTTATAAGACCATCCAGTTGCCCCCAGCGCAGCCCAATTATCATAATCCCACGCGCAGCCGCGAATATAGAGCATTGCGTTAACGGCGGATGATCCCCCCATGCCCTTGCCGCGCGGTTGGTAACCGGTCCGCCCGTTGAGCCCCTTTTGCGGAACCGTATCAAAGCGCCAATTGGAAGGCTTAGGCAAAAAGGGCAGCATCCCGGGCGCCATGATACGCCAGCTGGTATTCGGGGCCCCGGCCTCAATCACACAGACACTGTACCGCCCATCTTCACTCAGCCGGCCAGCGGCTGCACTGCCGCCAGAGCCGCCGCCAATGACTACAATATCAAACTC
>JAGWVG010000107.1 GCA_018970965.1 Alphaproteobacteria bacterium
CTGTAGGGGCTCAATCCGCTGAGCGGGCGGCTTCTGCCAATTCTCGGCTGCGGCGCGCTGTGGCCTCCACTGTCGCGCGAACCACATCGTCAAGGTCAGAGGCATCCATTATTGTTAGCCCTGCATGCGTCGTCCCATTGGGGCTGCGCACGGCTTCGGCTAGGTCAGCCGGCAATTGCCCTGTTGCAAGGGCGAGCCGCGCCGAACCTGCGACTGTATGTAGCGCCAATTGGCGTGCGAGATCAGGCGACAACCCTTCTGCAACGCCTGCCGCCGTAAGCGCATCGATAAAGCGGAACACAAAAGCAGGGCCAGAGCCAGAGACACCTGTCACGGCATGGAAAAGCTCTTCTTCATCAACCCAAGTGGCAACGCCGAGTGGCGCGACCAGATGATCAACTTGGGCGCGGCCTTGCGCATCAAGGTCTGGCGCAAAAATGGCGCTGGCCCCTTCCCCAATTGCGGCGGGCATATTGGGCATCACGCGGACATAAGCCCGTGCCCCCGGCAGCCGGGCCGACAGCACGGCCGTTTCAACGCCCGCAAGAATCGAGACAACCATCGTATACGCGCCAATTGGCAGTCGCGGCGCCACTTCTGCCAGCATTTGCGGCTTAATGCCCAGCACCAGAATATCGGGCGCAACAGCCTCTGGCGCTGCGACAGCACGCACACCAGCGGGCACATTTTGGGCAGCAGGATCAATAATCAGAATGGATTGCGGGTCAGTCCCATGCGCGAGCCAGCCGCGCAGCATCGCGCCGCCCATATTGCCACAGCCCACCAACCAAATGGAGGGCCCGGCCATCACGCCTCGCCCTGAGTTTCCACCATGGCCGATGTAATGGCCTCGCGTGGCGATTTTCCGCCCCACAGAACGAACTGAAATACGGGATAGAACCGATCCAGCTCTTCAATCGCCGCCTCTACCATCACTTCGGCTTGGTCATAGGAAAAGACAGCCTCGCCACTGCCTGCATCCAAAAGTGCAGCGTGGCGGTAGGCGATTATCCCCGTGGAGGGCCAATATTCAAAATGGCCGAGCCACAGCTGTTCGTTAATCAGGCCAATCGCCTCATAAATAACAGCCGCCTGTGCATCGGTGACTTTAATATCTGGAAAAGCGAGGAATTGCAGAACGCAATCATCCTCACGCCACAGGCCCCGCAACTCATATTGGTTCCAAGCGCCCTTGGCTGAGGCTACAATTTCCTCATCCCCAATACGCTCATGCAGCCAGTTATGCGCCGAGAACCAGCTTTCAAGCGTTTCGATAGGCGCGCCGGCGGCCTGCGCCATGTCGAGGGGTTCGATACTCATCGCCAAGCTGCTTGCCGCCCCAATGCAGGGCCGGGCAAGCACGCGCGCTGGTTAAGCGGACAAAATTGTGGACAAGAGCCGAAAAGCGCTAGCCCTGCGGCTTACCTTCCAGCGCATCGAGCCGCGCTTTCAGCTGATCTGCCTCTTCGCGCGCGGCCAAAGCCATGGCTTTCACCACTTCAAATTCATCCCGGCTGACAAAATCCATCCCGCCGAGCCATTCCTTCAGTTTTTCGCGCGTGGCAGCTTCGGCCTCACGCGTCATGCCGGCGATGGTGCCCGCCGCGCCATTCACAATCTTTGCAAGGTCATCAAACAGGCGGTTTTCGGTCTGCATGGCACATATCCTGAATTGGGAGAAAACGATCTACAGCTGTATTTGGGTATTCGCCGCGCTTGGCACAAGAGTTTCGGCATCAGGGTTGAGCCGATCAATCTGATAATTGAGGATCGTCGCAAAGCTGAGCCACACCATATACGGCACCAATAACCAAGCTGCTGCCTTGCGAATGGTGGCAAAGGCAAAGGTCGTCGCAATGGTGAGCAGCAAGATGATCACAATCAACACCAATGCCATCGAGACTTGGTGCAGGGCAAAAAACAAGGGCGACCAAGCGAGATTGAACGCCAATTGCAGTGCAAAAAGGCTAAGCGCGCGCCCACGCCCTTGTGCGCCGCGCGCATAGAGGATCATCGCGAGCGATAACCCCATCAAAATATACAGAGTCGTCCAGACCGCGCCAAACACCCAGCCCGGTGGCACAATATCAGGCCGATTTAGCGCGACGAACCACTGATTGGCATAACCTGAATTGGCCATTTGCCCTGAGACAAAGCCCAAAAACACAATGGCAGGCACAGTCACCAGCGCCCAACGCACGAAAGACATGCGCAACTGACCTTTAGATGCAATCTCGCTCATACCGCCTCCAGCTTGGCATAAGCTCTGCTTAAGCGAGATTAAATGTCTGCGGCAAGGCTCAGCGAATAACGGCGTGATCCATTTGGGATCAGAAAGCCAGTTCCGCCCACGGCCCAGCCAAAAGTATTAAAGACATTCTGGACATTTGCGCGCAGCAGAACCGGCTTTCCATCGATATGGAATTTATAGCGCGTCCCCAAATGAAGCACTGATCGGGCGGGAATGCGCAGGGTATCTTGCGCATTAGCGGTCCGCCCACTGGTGGATTCGAACCCGGCAGTCAGTGACACTGAGGGAATTTGCGGCAACTGATATTCCAGGCTTGCGATGGTGTGACGGCGGAAGGCGCCAATGGGCCGACTGCTGATGCGCCCCGACACAACTTCCTCGCCAGACACACGCGCATCCAGCCATACATTGCCAGCGACCAGGTAAAGGCCCTTCGCCAAGGGGCCTGCGACAGACACTTCAAAGCCGCGATTGCGGACCTGCCCCAATTGCCGGAACTGCTGAGCAGCATCCAAATTAAAATAGGGCTTTTGAATATCGAAATACCCTACAACGGCGCTCACACCGGCGGCGGGCTTCCATCGCACGCCTGCTTCCTTCTGCGTTGTGCGGATGGCGGGCGGTGCCTCGTTGCGGTTGGCGGCTTCAGGCGGCGCAACCGGACTTTCTTCCAGCCCGCGCGTATATCCGGCATAAGTTGCAAGCTTATCCGTCAGATAAATGGCCCCTGTCGCGCTCATCAACCAGGGCCTATCCTTTGTTTGTGGCACAAGCCGCAACGGATCTGGAGAGAGAACGGTCTTGGTATAGTCTGTTTTCTGGAGGCCAAGGCTCATCTCACCAAAGCCGGCCCAGCGCCCTTCATAGCCAAAACCCAGCGTTTTTTGCGTCACATGGTCGCGCGTTTTGGGCCCAATGGGCGCAGTTTGTTCGGGCCGAAAATCTTGGACGCCAATCTGGCTTTGCCCAAGACTGACGCTGCCTGCGCCGCCATAAAGGCGTTGCTGGTCGCGACCACGCAGCGATAAAATGAACTTATGTCGCCGCGGCCCCTCTACAAAGCTGCGCGACAAACGCAGTTCTCCCGAGGTGGATCCATAGCGATTGCCGCCATCAACCACGACCACGCGATTGGCGACATGCCCTGTCCGGTCGGTTCCGAACAGCAAATCAATATGGTCTTCATCAACAGTGACTTGTGAGCGGAAGACCCCAAGGCTTACATCAAAGGCGGGCAACTGCGCCTTTGTCACCACGCCATAATTGGCCAAGGTGCCTGTATAGTCCGACCATTTCTGACCTAAAAACCGATCCCGCGTAATCTGTGCTGGTAAAAAATCACCCGTGGTTGTGAAAATCAGCGATTGGCTTTGCTCCCCTGCCATCCGCATCTGGCTCCAGAAAGGCAGAATTTCGACATTAGGTGCAGGTGCAAAACGGCCCAGCAGCGCAACGCTGGTCAAATCCCCGGCGCCGTGATGTGGCTGCCCGTCGCGATAGCGGGCAACGCCAAAGGCCAAGCCGGCATTCGCGCCATCCAACGGCATTTGCGTATCAATTTCCGCGCCATAAGCCCCCCAAGGCCCTGCGGACAGATTAATTGAGGTCAGCGGCTTATCGCCCGGGCGACGCAGACGATAATCTGCAATGCCCGTCGGCGCCGGAAACGGATAGCCCTGAGCCGAAATCCCGACATGGATAACAGTGCCCGCCATCAACCGATCAATCGGACGCGCCTGTTGATCGAAATACAGGCCTTCAATCCGCAGATTTCCGGCGGCTACGGGAGAAAAACCGCGCACCAGATTGGCGTTATAAATTCCAATCTGCTCATCGCCCACTGAAGAGCCAAAAGCATCTTCCGCTTTCTTAACGGCATTATCGTTGGTCCGCTGGGCAAAGGCCGCTGTTGGCAGAACGGCAAGGACCAAGGCTAAATACGCAGCGGAAAATGGCTGATTTGTCATGCTTCCCCTTTCTTGATGCCCGAGAAAGAGGCGATCCGCCTTCGACCAACGTCAGCGATGCTCGACGAGCGCTGTTAGATATCCATCACCAACTGCGCGATGTAGGTGCGGCCATTGGAATAAGTAAAGCCACCGCTGGACGAAACTTGCCATCCATAATCATTGAACAAATTCTGCGCTTGCGTACGAAACAGCACGGGATGCCCATCCACTTGGAAACGGTAGCGCGCGCCCAGATTGACATTCTGCCGCGGCGGGGCCGAAAGCGTATTCTTCGCATTGGCAACCCGTGAGGAAAAAGCCTCAAATGCGACATCTACTGACCAGGGGCTTGTACCACCTTTGAACCGCCAATCGACATTGGCAATGCCGCGCTTGCGCGCCACACCCACAGGACGCGTGCCAATAAGGCCCGAATTGACGGCCTCACCCGAGATTGTTGGGTCCAGCAACAAGGCCCCTGCCACAATCGATAATCCGGGACGAATGCCGCCCGCCAGTGAGACTTCTAAACCACGATTATCGACTTGCCCCAATTGGCGATAGCGCAAGGCGGGGTCGAGATTGAAATAAGGCTTTTGGACGCTAAAAATGCCTGCCACCAACGCAATTTTAGGCGTGATTGCGTAACGGAGGCCCAAGTCCATCTGCCGCGTACGAATGGCAGGCGGAGCTTCAGAGCGGTTGGTTGCGATATCTGGCGCGACCAGCGCTTCTTCAAGCCCCTGCACATAGCCACCATAGGCTGTTACCTTGGGCAACAGTGCAAGCGTGCCAGATGCGGTAAACAAAATTGGCGTGTCTTTGGTCAGTACCGAGGGCAGCGACGTATTCGCAAAGTTAATCTGCTTACTATACTGCGCACGCGATACTGAAAGATCGAGCGAGCCATGGTTCAGCCATTTGAAACCATACGCCAGGCCAAAGCTCATCTGCCGCACATGATCTTTGTCTTTCACCTGCGGCAAAAGCGTGGGTTCGGGACGAAAATCTGGCAGCAGGGCAGAACTTGGGCCAAGATCAAGCCGCTGCGTGCCGCCAAATAGCCGGTCTTTCACACGGCCCCGCGCGCTGATCACCAGCCGGTGCTGCATGCTCCCCATTTGCCAGATGCGGGTCAACCGCCCCTCGCCCGAAACGCTATTTGTTTCACTGCCCGGATCATAAATGACAACCCGGTTGGTCGCCGCACCATCTGCTGTCACGCCAACGAGATAGTCAGCAAAATTGGTGCGATTGCGGATACCAAATTTGAAGAGGCCAGCTTCCGCCAACCAACTACCAAATGGCAGTTTGGCGATCATCCCGCCGCTTACCGTGCGCGAATTTTTGTCAGTCCATTCCTGCCCCAAAAAAACGCCGCGCGGCACAGGGGGAGGCAGCAGACCTGCAGCGGGATAAAGCGTTACATGCGCTTCATCATCGGCATTGGTGAACAGCCCGGCAAAAGCCGCGATCAATGCACCTTGATATGGCCGCCAAGCCAATGTTGCCCCTGTGGAGCGGTAGCTATTGGAACCACCTTCCGGGCGTGTTTGCTCTCGAAAACTCACGCCGAAGGCCAGCCCCAAGGCTTTACCCGAAAGTGGCACCTTGGCCTCAATGCTGCCAGCCGCACCGCCATAAGGCCCACGCTCAATCATTGAGCTGCCTTCAAATTTCCCCCGATAAAGGGTCAAATTATAGTCGACGATCCCCGTCGGCGCTGGGAAGGAAAAGCCTTGTGCCGCAACACCAACGCGCACCGTAGATCCTTCCACCAACCGGGTCGGCACGCGCTCAATATGGTCAAAATAAAGGCCTTCAATGCGCACATTGCCGGCATCAATCGGGTTAAAACCCCGAATATCATCGGTGCTGTACAGGCCAATCTTCTCGCTGCCGATGGTTTTCCCAAAGGCATCGGCAGATTGCGTCACCAGATTTTCGGCGGTGCGCTGCGCCAGCG
>JAGWVG010000001.1 GCA_018970965.1 Alphaproteobacteria bacterium
CGTCCTTGATTTGTATCAAATGAACGACTGGCGACTGCGAAAGAAAAAGGAGGAAGGAAACGCAAGGCGCCTCCTTCCCCAAATTTCCTGCCACTCATTCGTCTCTCGAGGGAGAATCGACTAGCAGGTCTTCACAACAAGCTCGAAATAAATGTCGTTTTCATACAAGTGAGTCAAGTCATGCGCCACGACCGCAGGGCCCGATATAGCGCGTAAAATGGTGTCGGCGCGAGATAGCCGAACCGGCCGCAATCGCGCATTAACCCTAAAATACTTGGCAAGACCGAGCTTTGGAATAGAACCCAACCGGGCAAGGCTGCACACCGCGCGCCCAATCTTCCAGAGCCAAAAAAATTTCTATACTGCCCAAAAATCGGCGTCCGATGCCGCTTGGCCCAGACGAGAGGCCAGCTTAGCCTTCATCCCCCATGCGGAGCGCCGCAATAAAGGCTTCTTGCGGAATGCTGACCGAGCCATATTCGCGCATCCGCTTTTTGCCCTCTTTCTGCTTATCCAGCAGCTTGCGTTTACGGCTGGCATCCCCGCCATAGCATTTGGCTGTCACATCCTTACGCAGCGCGGCAATGGTTTCGCGGGCAATCACCTTGCCCCCAATTGCGGCTTGGATGGGGATTTTGAACAAGTGGCGCGGTATGAGATCTTTCAATCGCTCGCACATACCCCGGCCACGCACTTCAGCAGAGGCGCGGTGAACAATCATCGACAAGGCATCAACAGGCTCGTTGTTGACGAGGATGCTCATCTTCACAAGATCGCCCGGGCGATGGCCGATCTGGTGATAGTCAAAGCTCGCATAGCCGCGTGAAATGCTCTTCAATCGATCATAGAAATCGAAAACGACTTCGTTGAGCGGCAGCTCATAAGTCACCTGCGCGCGGCCCCCGACATAGGTCAGGTTTTTCTGAATGCCGCGCCGATCCTGACACAGCTTCAAGATGCTGCCGAGATACTCATCAGGCACATAAATCGTTGCTTCAATCCAAGGCTCTTGGATTTCCGCGATGCGATTGGGGTCGGGCATATCAGCAGGGTTGTGCAGCTCGATCGCACGCCCTTCCGCCTCGCCTGCAGCCTTGGTGAGTTGCAATTGATAGACAACCGACGGCGCAGTCGTAATCAAATCCAAATCATATTCGCGCGTCAGACGCTCTTGAATAATTTCAAGATGTAGCAGGCCTAAAAACCCACAACGGAAGCCAAAGCCAAGCGCAGCAGAGGTTTCCATTTCAAAGCTAAAGCTCGCATCGTTCAGCCGCAATTTGGAAATGCTCTCGCGCAGCTTTTCAAAGTCCGCCGCATCAACAGGGAAGAGGCCGCAGAACACCACCGGCTGCACTTCCTTAAAGCCCGCAAGCGCCTCTTCAGCCGGCTTTTTGGCATCGGTTACAGTGTCACCAACGCGCGCCTGGCTCACGTCTTTGATTTGTGCGGTAATAAATCCGATTTCGCCGGGGCCCAGTTCAGGCAGATTTTCAATCTTAGGCCGCATACAGCCAACGCGATCCACCAGATGCGTCGTGCCAGCCTGCATGAACTTAATTTGCTGACCCTTTTTCAACACGCCATCCATGATGCGGACCAAGATGACGACACCCAGATAGGGGTCATACCAGCTATCGACCAGCATCGCCTTTAACGGCGCATTGGGATCTCCCTTGGGCGGGGGGATGCGCGTAACGATGGATTCCAGAACATCATCAATGCCAATGCCTGATTTGGCACTGGTCAACACCGCATCGTCGGCGGGCAGGCCAATAATCTCTTCAATCTCGGCCTTCACCTTCTCCACTTCTGCAGCGGGCAGGTCGATCTTATTGATAACGGGAACAATCTCATGATCATGCTCAATCGATTGATAGACGTTGGCAAGCGTCTGCGCTTCTACGCCCTGCGCGGCATCGACGACCAGAAGCGCACCTTCACATGCCGCCAAGCTGCGCGAGACTTCATAGGCGAAGTCCACATGGCCCGGCGTGTCCATCAGGTTGAGCGTATAGGTTTTTCCATCCTTCGCGGTGTAATCCAGCCGCACAGTCTGCGCCTTGATGGTGATGCCGCGTTCCTTCTCGATATCCATATTATCGAGCACCTGCGCCGTCATCTCGCGCTCCGTCAGCCCCCCTGTCCGCTGAATAAGGCGGTCAGCCAGCGTGGACTTGCCATGGTCGATATGGGCAATGATCGAAAAATTGCGGATCAGGTCTAAAGGCGTGGACATGGCGAGCGCCCTAGCAGCGCCAGCGGCAAAGGGCAAAGGGGGCCTTTAGTGTCGCGCCAACCAATGCGTCAAAACTGCATTCACCTTTTCCGGGGCCTCTTGCTGCACCCAGTGTGACACCTGCGGCAACCGATGCAATTCCAGCTGCGGCACCCAATGTTCGGTACCAACTGTACAGCCCAGCCCAAGGGCTGCATCTTCCTCGCCCCAAACCATTAAGGTCGGGATGGTGATGCGCGCATCGCCCAAATCAATTGCGTCTCGGTGGCGCATATAAGCGCGGTAATAATTGACCATCGCTGTCATCGCGCCAGGGCGCTGCGCCGACGCGGCATAGACATCCAGCACATCCTTGCCAAAGCGGCTTTTATCGACGGCCATGCCATAAAATGCGCGACGCACGCCCGCTGCATCATTGGCGGCCATATAGCGCTCTGGCAGGCGCGGCAGCTGGAAGAAGAACACATACCAGCTTTTCTTGAGCTGCTCCCACCGCTTCACTTCCCGCTGCATCACTTTGGGGTGCGGCACATTCATGATCACCAGGCGCGTCAGCGGATGCGGCTTGGCGGCCTTTTCGTTCAATATCGCAAAAGCCCAAGCAATAATGGCACCCCAATCATGCGCGAGGATCATCACCTCATCGACAGGCGATTCTGCGGCGGCGGCCTCAATCAGCGCGCCAACATCGGCCGTCAAATGATCCATCCCATAATCGCGCACCTGATCTGGCCGCGAACTGGCGCCATAGCCGCGCAAATTGGGCGCCCAGACACGCCAGCCGGCTTCCGCCAGCACCGGCATTTGGTAGCGCCAACTAAAATTCAATTCTGGAAATCCATGAAGACAAATTGCCAATTTCTTGGAGGTTTTTTCACCCGCTTCAGCCAGCTCAAAATCAATGCCATTGGCGGTGACAAAGCGTTGGCGAATGCCCGACCCTGCCTCAGCTGACCAAGAAAAGCCTTTTACATCCGTCATATAGTCCAAATCCTATGACATATGGCCGACCAGCCGACCGCTGTTATTCGCTCAAGGCCCACATGACCTTAGCCAAGAGCATTTGTCCATAAACGGAACAATTATACATTTACCATCATTTTGGTATGGACTTTACTGCCAAAATGAACAATGTTTCATAGTGCGACACCAAAGCGCAGTTGCCCGGATATCAGGTGTCGCGAGTAGAGCGTATTTTTCCGGGCCTGCGCACCTAAAGGGTCGGGTATTTTGCCCGGCCCTTTTTTCGTTTTAACGAAAGGCGTGGGCGGTGGGTGCCGCGTCCAAATGCGCTGCAATTGCCGCAAGGGCAGCCTCCAGCCGCGATGCGCCATCGCCGCGGACCACAGCATAGGCAAGGCTCCGCGCCTCAAGTTCTGCCACAGATAGTGTCATGAAACGAGACCGCTCTTCCGGGGCGCCCAGATAGCGCAGGCCATCAGCCACCCAAGGCAGATCAATATCGGGGACAAGATACAAGTCGGCTGTGCGGCCACGCGCAGCGAGAACAGGGTCTTGCTGGCCATACAGCATTTGCGCCCACACCGCCGTCATCACAGGATCGGTATCCAAAATCAGCCACTTGCGCCCAGCCGCATCCGCGCGGGCAACAGCATCCTCGATCAGCGCACCATGCGTCTCGGCAATGGCAACCAAATCCGCCATGCTGGTATCTGCGCCATGTTCAGCGCACCAATCACGCCCATATTCCGTCACCAACTCGGCGTCGAAATGCTGGGCAAGTGCTGCACCTAGCGTGGATTTTCCGGTACTTTCCGGGCCGTGCAGGCAGATGATCTTGACGCTCATCAGATGGCCCCCTGCTGTCGCGCCTCAGCGCGGCGCCATTCGACCAAGCCCAAAAGCGCCATTGCAAGGAAGATGATGTACAATCCTGTAAACCAATAAAGGCCCTTGGCCGCGTATAGCCCGATGGAGATGATGTTGATCACAATCCACCAGTGCCAATTTTCAATATAACGCCGCGTCATCAAAATTTGCGCGCAGATGCTGAGAACGGCGATGCTGGCATCCCAATAAGGGAAACTCGCCTGCGTATGCCCGGCCATAAACCAGCCCCACAGCCAGATCGTCGCAAGCGCGCTGAACGTCCAGGCCAGCTGACCAGCAAAGCCCAGTCGATCAACCATGATTTCACCTGATTGGCCGCGGTTGCGTGCCCACAGCACCCAGCCAATGATGTTGACGGCAAAGAAGAAGGCCTGCAGCCCTGCATCAGAATATAGGCGCGCCTGCCACAGCACCACGCCCGTCAGCGTGACCATGACCAGCGCGACCGGAAAATTCCAGACACTCCGCCGGATGATCAGCGCAATGTTCACAACGCCGAACAACGCGGCAAGGGCCTCTATTAAGGACATAATGGCGGCGTCTGGTCTAGAGTGGCAGGCCGGTCAACGCCGAAAGATCCGCCAAGGCCTGATCTTCGCCCGTCACTTTAATGGCAGACATGCCCAAGGCCGCCGCGGGTTTGCAATTAATCCCCAAATCATCAAGGTAAATGCACCGTGCGGGATCAACTGAAAGCACTTCACACATCATTTGATAAATCCGCGGATCGGGCTTGCGAATACCCGCCTTTGAACTTTCAATAACATGATCAAACCGCGCGAGAATAGCGCGCACGGCTTCTGCCTTTTCAGCCGTAGAGGACATGCCCGCACCGTGGCCTGCCGGCACATTATTGGTGATGCAGCCAATTTTGTGACCTGCGGCTTTGATGATATCAAGCGCGGCAACCATCCGCGGGCGAATATCGCCAGACAGAAGCGCCAGAACCTCTTGCCCGCGGATAGCGTGGCCCAGCCGTGCCGCTTCTTCCGCAAAGAGCGCATCAAATTGGTCCGCCGAAATTTCAGCGCGCTCAAACAGCGCCCAAGCATTCGAATCTGGGTCGCTTGCATTGATTTGGCGGATAATGTCCTTGGGAAGACCCCGATCACGTTCAAAACGGTTGAACGCCTCGAACGGAGATGACGTTACGACACCGCCGAAATCCCAAATGACTGCATCAAAATTGCTCATGCCGCATCGCTTAGGCAGTTATTCTGCCCCTTGCAAATGGTGTGCGAAACTGTTTGAGTTAGGCCAATAAGGATGAGGGGAATTAAGGATGCGCGCACGCAACTGGATGGGCAGTGTTGCCCCCGTATTGGCGCTTGGTTTGGCATTAGCCGCTTGCAATCAAGTCAAAGATTTCGTGTCTGGCAAAAAGTCAGAAGCAGATATCAAGCTGACCGAATATCCCGAGCAGGTCTATTTCGGCGACACCCATCTTCACACATCAAATTCCTCCGACGCCTTTGGCCTTGGCGTGCGGCTTGGGCCGGAAGAGGCGCTGCGCTTTGCCCAAGGTGAAGAAGTCACCTCGACAACAGGCATCAAGGCCAAGCTTGCACGCCCGTTGGACTTTTTGGTCATTGCAGACCACTCAGACGGCCTGGCGGCCCTGAAGCAGATTCATGATGCGCCCGCACTTTTCCTGACCGATCCGACGCTGCGGCGCTGGCATGATGAGCTGCAAAAGGGGCCCAAGGAATCGCAAAAGGTGGCGATGGAGCTTATTGAGCGCTTCTCCAAGCGCACCTTGCCCGCCGATATGCTTGATCCCCAATCCATGGAAAAGCGCACCCGCAAAGTCTGGACCGACCACACATCGGTGGTGGAGCGGTATAATTATCCGGGTAAGTTTACGGCCTTTATGGGCTTTGAATACACGCTGATGCGCAAGGGCGATAATTTGCACCGCGTTGTCATTATGCGCGATGGCAAAGATCGGGCAGATCAAGTTCTGCCCTTCTCGTCGCTGATCGGCACGACGCCTGATCAGCTGTGGGATTATATGGACGCCTATGAAAAGAAAACGGGCGGCAAGATTCTCGCCATTCCGCACAACAGCAATATGTCGAACGGGCTGATGTTCCAGCTTACGGGTCCCGATGGCGGTCCGATGACAGCCAGCTATGCCCGCCGCCGCAGTGCGCGCGAGCCATTGGTGGAAGCCACTCAGATCAAGGGAGATAGCGAGAGCCATCCCTTCCTCTCGCCCAATGACGAATTCGCCAATTATGGCGATGCCGGTTGGGATTTGGGCAATCTGACAATGGATGCCCTCAAAACGCCAGACATGCTTGCCGGCGATTATGTGCGTGAAGCATTGAAGCGTGGCCTGCTCATTCAGCAGAAAACGGGCGTAAACCCCTATAAGCTGGGCATGATTGGCTCGACGGACAGTCACACGGCTTTGTCGACCGCGGATGAAGATAATTTCTTCGGCAAGCATTCAGGCAATGAACCAAGCGCCCATCGCGCCTCTGACCCCCAGAGCTTAGGCCAGCATAAGGGCCGCATTGGCTGGCAATATCTGGCTGGCGGCTATGCCGCTGTTTGGGCGCGCGCCAATACGCGCAGTGCCATTTTCGATGCGATGATGAAGCGCGAAGTCTACGCCACCACCGGCCCGCGCATGAAGGTGCGCGTCTTTGGTGGATGGGACTTTAGCGATGCCGATTGGAAGGCCAATTGGGTCAAGGCCGGCTATACGCGCGGCGTACCAATGGGCAGCGATTTGAAGCCCGGCAAAGGCACGCCGCGCTTTATGATTTCAGCCTTGAAAGATCCGATGGGCGCCAATCTTGATCGTGTTCAGATGGTAAAGGGCTGGGTTGATGCCGGTGGCAAGCTGCATGAAAAGGTGTTTGATGTGGTCTGGAGTGACCCCGCCAAGCGCAAAATTGCAGGTGGCCGTTTGACACCCGTGGGCGACACAGTCGACCTAAAGACCGCCAGCTACAAAAACACCATTGGCGCGCCCGAATTGCGCAGCGTGTGGAGCGATCCGGAATTCGATCCCAAGGTTCGGTCTTTCTATTATCTGCGCGTTTTGGAAATCCCAACACCGCGTTGGCCGGTCTTTGATGCGCTGCGTTATGGGGCAAAACTGCCCAAAGATGCGCGCCTGAAGGATCAGGAACGGGCCTATACCTCGCCCATTTGGTATAACCCGCAAGCCTAATCAAAATGGGCCGGTAGACACATGTCTGCCGGCCTGTTGACTGGCCTCGACAACCGTTCGTCGATTTTCCCGTTGACGGCGCGTGCCGCCTGACTCACATACAGGCGATGTCATTTTACAACGGATGATCTGATGTCCGATCACAATGAAAAGCCCGAAGATAATGAAACTGTTCGTGCTGTGAAGCGCGCGCGGGCCCGCGCCGAAGCAGCGGCCGAGAGCGCGAAAAAGCCGATCAACTGGAAAGCCGCGGCGGGCATTGGCATTGGGTCTGCGGCGATTTTGGGCGCGCTGATTTACGCCACACGCAATCGCGACAAATCCAAATAAGCGCGCGACCGCTGGACGCCACCGCTGGCGCGTGGCAAGGCGCGCGTCATGCTGTTAAGTGATCATGTCCTGTTTCTCGATGGCGAGGCACTCGTTATCGACAAGCCCGCTGGCCTGCCTGTCGATGCGCCGCGCGATGGATCGCTCAGCGTTGAGAATTATCTGGCGAGCCTGACTTTCGGATTTCAACGTTGGCCCTTGCCCGTCCATCGGCTGGATCGCGACACATCTGGCTGCCTGTTGCTGGCCCGCAACCCCAAGGCCCACAAGAAATTTGCCGCAGCCTTTGAGGCTGGGGAGGTCGAGAAAACCTATCTCGCCGTGCTGGATGGCATCCCCGCTGCGCCATCGGGCGTGATTGATATGGCGCTCGGCAAAACCAGCACTGCGCAAAGCGGCTGGCGCATGGTCGCCGACCCAAAGGGCAAAGCGGCCATCACAAATTGGGATATTGTGGCGACATATGAGGGCCGTGCGCTGGTCCGCTTTTGCCCCAAGACGGGGCGAACACACCAATTGCGCGTGCATGCGGCCACAGGCTTAGGCCTGCCGATTTCGGGCGACCCTGTTTATGGTGCGGGAAAAGGGCCCATGTTGCTGCATGCCCATAGCTTGCGCCTGCCTCGCGGCGCCAAGCCACCCATTGTGGCAGAAGCGCCCTTGCCCGCCAGTTTTGCAACCGCCGGCTTTGCCGCACTCCCGCCCCAAAATGGCTGATTGGCCGCCTGTGCCTGAACATGCGCTGGAGGAAAAATTCCTCGCGGCAACGGGGCCAGGCGGGCAAAATGTCAACAAAGTCGCAACCGCGGTGCAAATCCGCATGGATGTGTTCGCGCTGCGGCTGTTGCCTGCGGTATATGCCCGGCTAAAACAATTGGCAGGCAGCCGCTGGACAAGCGAGGGAGAAATTATCATCACCGCGCGCAGCTTTCGCACGCAAGAGGCCAATCGTGCCGATGCGCGCGAGCGGCTGGCAGAATTGGTGGGCCGGGCGCATCAACTGCCCGCGCGCCGGGTGAAGACCAAACCCAGCCGCGCGGCCAAGGAAAAGCGATTAACGGGTAAATCCATCCGCAGCGATGTGAAAAAAGGCCGGGGCAAGATAAGGATCGACTGATGTTTAGCTTTGATGTGGACCAGAGCAACAAGCCCGCGCTTTATGCCGATCTTTTGGCAGCCGTTGATGCGGTGACGCAGGACGAGCCCGATGCCATTGCCAATATGGCCAATGTCGCCGCGTTGATTTGGGAATTTGTACCCCATCTCAATTGGGCGGGCTTTTACCGCATGGTAGATGGGGAGTTGGTCCTCGGTCCGTTTCAGGGCAAAGCCGCGTGCATCCGCATTCCTGTGGGGCGCGGCGTATGCGGCGCTGCTGCACACGCCCGAGCAACGCAGTTGGTCAAAGACGTGCATGCTTTTCCTGGCCATATCGCATGTGACGCGGCCTCGGCATCTGAAATTGTTGTGCCGCTGATGCATGAGGGCCAATTGCTGGGTGTGCTGGACCTTGATAGCCCAAATGCTGCTCGGTTTGATGAAGAGGATCAGGCCGGGTTAGAGGCCGTGTGCGCCCGCCTCGCCCCGCGGCTTTCCAAATAAGCCCGCGTCCAGAATCGAGACAATCTGAGCGTCAACTCTCGCTCGAAAGGCCCAATGTTCACTGATAAATACACGCGACAGAGGCACAGTAGCTTGCCTCTCGGTTTGTGGAGTGGCGTATGCGATTGGGGTTTGGCGCACTGAGCATCCTTATGCTGGCACATCCCCTGCCCGCTTTCGGGCAAGCGAGCTGGGCAACTGGCGCCTATGAACCAAGGCCTATCCCAGCTTCACACCCGCCTGCGCCGCCGCCCGTTGACCGGCATCCACCCGATATGCGCCGCGGGCAATGGGAGGGGCAATGGCAGGGCCGCTGGGTTACGCCGCCACCCCTTCCCGCAGAGCCTTATGGCTATAATTACATCCCGGCCCCCGTCTATCGCGACACAGGCCGTGTCGTCACGGATGGGCCGGCAATTATCTCAAACAATGCCAGCGCCAATGTTGTTATCCAAAGCGCACCGATGACGATGACGACCACAGAAACAATCATGGAATATGTGGTTGACGACCGACCACGTTATGTCCGCCGTGCCGTGCCCAAGCGGCGCATCGCCAAAAGGCCGCACTGCGTGTGCCACCTTGTTTACCGATAAGCGGCAGCTTCAGCTCAGCCGATCCAACGCCGCGCGCGACAAAGTGCCGGGGATAATCATCAACGGGCAGGGCAGATGCGCCATGCCCGCGCCCGCAAAATGCGTAACAAGGGGGCCAGGCGCCCCGCTTTTGGCAGCGCCTAACACCAAGGCCCCAATTTCTGGATTATCGACAAGGGCTTGTTGCACGGCGGCCACCGGCTCTCCCTGACGCACGATGATGCGCGGCAGAACACCCCGTTCTTCCCCCAGCATATCAAGCGCGCGGTTGGCCACTTCTTGCGCCCGTTCTTGCGCTTCGGCTTCAATCGTCGCTTGGATTGAGCCAAAAGCGACAAATTCCTGCGGCTCAATAATAGCTAGAATCTCCAGCGCGCCGCCCGTTTTTGCAGCCCGTCGCGCCGCGAAGCGCACGGCGATTTCTGCCTCTTCGGTGCCATCCACTACGGCAAGATAGGTGCGCATGGACGGGGCCTCCCCTATTTGCAAACGAATGCTGCCACGTTGCGCCATTCGAGAGGCTGGCGCAAGCGGCCATGTGACGCTAGGGAATGGGCAACGTTAAGATCAGACCTTCCCAGAGGTAAGAAATTTCATGCCTATTGAACTGAAGATGCCCGCGCTTTCGCCCACGATGGAAGAAGGCACACTTGCCAAATGGCTGGTCAAGGAAGGCGACACAGTCAGCTCTGGCGATATCCTTGCTGAAATTGAAACTGATAAGGCCACCATGGAATTTGAAGCCGTGGATGAAGGCGTGATCAGCCAAATCCTGATTGCGGCAGGGACGGATGGCGTGAAGGTGGGCACTGTCATTGCTTTGATTGCCGGTGAAGGAGAAGACGCCTCAGCACCCGTCGCCCCCAAGGCCGCAGCCCCCGCAGCCAAGCCAGCCGCTCCTGCAGTTTCAACACCAGTTGCAGCTGCGCCTGCGCCAATCGCTGCCCCGGTTGCACGCCCAGTGGCCGACCGCATCATTGCTTCGCCGCTGGCCAAGCGCATTGCAGAACAAAAGGGCGTGGCGCTTGAGGGCCTGTCGGGCAGCGGCCCCAATGGCCGCATTGTGAGGGCGGACGTTGAAGCCATTAGCGCTGGCACGCAGCCGCAAGCGGCTATGCCGAGCCCAGCGCCTCTGGCAGCCCCCCTCCAATTGGGCGATATTCAAACCCCGCATGAAGCCGTGAAGCTCAGCAATATGCGCAAAACCATTGCGCGCCGCCTGAGCGAAGCCAAGCAGACCATTCCGCATATTTATTTGACCGTGGATGTCCGCCTTGATGCGCTGCTCAAACTGCGCGGCGAATTAAATGCCAGCCTTGAAAGCCGCGGCATTAAATTGTCGGTCAATGACATGCTAATCAAGGCGCTGGGCCTTGCCCTTATTCAGGTGCCGAAGTGCAATGTGAGTTTTGCGGGGGATCAGCTGATCATGTATCAGCGCGCTGATATTTCGGTCGCGGTTTCGGTGCCCAATGGCTTGATCACGCCGATCATCACGGGGGCCGATGGCAAGGCGATCAGCGCCATTTCAAGCGAAATGGCAGAGCTTGCGGCGCGCGCCAAGGACGGCAAGCTGCAGCCACATGAATATCAGGGTGGCACGGCCAGCCTGTCCAACATGGGCATGTTTGGCATCAAGCAGTTTGATGCCGTCATCAACCCGCCTCAAGGCATGATCCTCGCCATTGGCGCAGGGGAAAAACGCCCCTTTGTCATTGATGATAGCCTGCAAATTGCAACGGTCATGTCTGCCACGGGCAGCTTTGACCACCGTGCGATTGACGGGGCAGATGGCGCACAACTGATGCAAGCCTTCCGCGATCTGTGCGAAAAGCCGTTGGGATTGGTCGCGTAATATGGCCGAAACTGCTTATGATCTTGTTGTCCTTGGTTCTGGCCCCGGGGGCTATGTTGCCGCCATTCGCGCGGCGCAATTGGGGTTGAAGACCGCAATTGTAGAGCGCGAAAATTTGGGCGGTATTTGCCTCAACTGGGGCTGCATCCCCACCAAGGCGCTGCTGCGGTCGGCTGAAGTCTATCATTATATGCAGCATGCCGGCGCTTATGGTTTGGCGGCGGAAAAGATCAGCGCGGATTTAAATGCCGTTGTCCAGCGCTCACGCGGGGTGGCCAAGCAGCTCAATCAGGGTGTTACGCACCTGATGAAGAAGAACAAGATCACCGTCCATATGGGGGATGGCAAGCTGTTGGCGGCCAATAAACTTGCCGTCACGAAAGATGGCAAGACCGAAGAGCTGACGGCAAAGCACATCATCCTCGCAACGGGTGCCCGCGCGCGCGACCTGCCTTTTGCCCCGGCCGATGGCAAGCGCATCTGGACCTATCGGCACGCCATGGTGCCCGCCGAAATGCCGACCAAGCTGCTGGTCATCGGATCCGGTGCGATCGGCATTGAATTTGCCAGCTTTTATAATGACATGGGCGCGGATGTGACGGTTGTCGAAATGATGGACCGGATCGTGCCTGTAGAAGATGCCGAAGTCTCTGACTTTCTGGAAAAGGCGCTGACCAAGCAGGACATTAAGATTTTGACGGGTGCAGGCGTCAACAGCCTGAAGGCCGATACCAAGGGCGTGACTGCCGAAATTAAGACGAAGGATGGCAAGGTCGAAAAGGCCAGCTTCAGCCATGCGATTGTGGCCATTGGGATTGTACCGAACACCGAGACGATCGGGCTTGAAGCGCTCGGCGTCGCGACAGACCGCGGCCATGTCAAAACGGATGGCTTGTGCCGCACCAATGTGCCGGGACTTTGGGCAATTGGCGACATCACCGCGCCGCCTTGGCTGGCACATAAAGCCAGCCATGAAGGCGTGATTGCCGCCGAAGGCATTGCGCAGGCGCTGGGGAATAAGGACGTCCATCCCCATGCGATGGACCCCAAGAATATTCCGGGATGCACCTATTGCCACCCGCAGGTCGCCTCAGTTGGCCTGACCGAAGCCAAGGCGAAAGAAGCAGGCCATGACGTCAAAGTTGGCCGCTTCCCCTTCATTGGCAATGGCAAAGCGATTGCCCTGGGCGAGGCTGAGGGCTTTGTGAAAACGGTGTTTGACGCAAAGACTGGCGAGCTTTTGGGCGCGCATATGGTGGGCGCTGAAGTGACGGAGCTGATCCAAGGCTTTACTGTCGGCAAAACCGCCGAGCTGGTGGAGGCTGATTTTATGCAGACCGTCTTCCCGCACCCGACACTGAGCGAAATGATGCACGAAAGTGTGCTGTCAGCTTATGGCAAAGCGCTGCATTTCTGAGGCTCAAAGGCTTCGGCCCTAGGCCGCAGCCTGTTTCTCCCTCTTGCCAATTGCCCGCCTCGCTGCCAGCATTTGGGCATGAAGAACTTTGCCTTTTCGCTCTGCGCGACCGCCGCTGTTGCCCTTTCTGCGCCTGCTTGGGCGCAAGAGGCCCCCATCACCTATTTCACCGCCGCACATATGGTGGATGTTGAAAACGCAAAGGTGATTGATCAGCCGCTTATTGGCGTGCGCGAAGGCCGCATCATTTCCATCGCAGATCGGAAGACTGCACAACTTCCTGCCGATGCCAAATTGGTCGATTTAGGAAATAAAACGCTGCTGCCCGGCCTGATTGATATGCACGTTCATCTCGACAGCTTGGCGGAAATTGGCGGCTATAATGGCCTGCAATACACTGATAGCTTCTGGGCCATGGTCGCGGTGAAAAACGCCCGTGACATGCTTAATGCGGGCTTTACCACAGTGCGCAATGTTGGGTCGTCGAACCGAAATGACATTGGTCTGAAGCAAGCGATTGAAAGCGGATATGCTGCGGGGCCGCGCATTGTGCCCGCTGGCTATGCCCTGGGGGCAACCGGCGGCCATTGTGACTCCACCTTCTTGCCGCCCAGCTTGGAGACGCCCCAAGAAGGCGTAGGCAATGGCGAGCAAGAATTGCGCTATCAAGTGCGCCGCCAACGCAAATATGGCGCGGAGGTGATTAAGGTCTGCGCAACGGGTGGCGTATTTTCGCGCAACACAGAGCCCGGCCAGCAACAGCTTTCGGAAACCGAGTTGCGTGCCATTGCCGATGAAGCCCATCAATGGGGCCTCAGAGTCGCCTCGCACGCCCATGGCGCGTCCGGCATTAAGGCCGCCATTCGCGCCGGCATTGATACGATTGAACATGCCAGCCTTGTGGATGACGAAGGCATAAAACTCGCCGTCGCGCGCAAGCAGCCCGTCTGGTTCTCGATGGACATCTTCAACACCGATTACACTCAAGCCGAAGGCAAGAAGAATGGGGTGCTTGAAGATAATCTGCGCAAGGACCGCGAAGTTGCGCAAATCCAGCGTGATAATTTCCGCAAGGCGCATGATGCCGGCGTCCGCTTGGTCTTCGGGTCAGACGCGGGCGTGATGCCGCATGGCAAAGTCGGCGGTCAGTTCAAAGTCATGGTGCAATATGGCATGACACCGATGGAGGCCATTCAAGCCGCCACCCGCAATGCAGCGCAAGCCTTGGGCCGCGAAAAGGATGTCGGCGCCATTTCTGTAGGCCGCTATGCTGACATGATTGCCGTGGATGGCGACCCCATCGCCAATATTCGCGAATTGGAAGATGTAGATGTCGTCATTAAGGGCGGCGACGTGGTGAAAGGCACCAAGTGAGCCGCGGATCGCGCGCGCACCGGGGCGATTGGACGCCTGCGCTGCTCTTTTGGGGCGCAACATTGGTTTTGGGCGGCCTCGTCAGCTGGGCGCATCTGGGGGAAGGACAAGATACCGCCCTGCTGCGTGCAATTGCGCTGCGCAGTGGCACCAGCCCCGGCTGGCAAATTGCGGCAGCCCAATGGACGAGCTGGGCAGGAGATGCTGCCCAACGATCAGCCTTCTTCATCGGCTGTGCGCTATGGCTGTTGTGGAAAAAGCGCCCGCGCGCGAGCCTGATTATGCTGATTATTCCGGCGCTTGCCGGCGCCAGCTCTAGCATTTTGAAGCAGATATTTGCGCGGCCAAGGCCTGATCTGGTTCCCCATCTCGATGCGATCAGCAATCTTTCTTTCCCCAGTGGCCATGCGACCAATGCGGTTACCATTTTGGTGCTGGCGGCCTTGCTGCTTCCCACGCGTCAGCGGGGCGGCTGGCTTGGTCTTGCGGTGCTATTGGCAGGCCTCATCAGCACATCGCGGATCTTGCTGGGCGTCCATTGGCCAAGCGATGTTCTGGGTGGCATTTTATGGGGATTGGGCTTTGCGCTGGCTGGGACAACGCTGGCACAGCGCTGGCCAGATGCCCGCCGCTAAACGACGACGTTAGGCAACCTGACGAGAATAGCTGGCCATCCCCAGCGTTTTACCGAGACGACTGGCGCTCACCGGATTGACGAAATCCGCCGACAAATAGCCATGCCGAGACTCCGTCACCCGCGCAATCATAGCCCCGGCACCGGGCAAGCGCAGCCGCACCAGCGCGCCTTCCACCAATTGCGTGGTAAGTTCTGCTTCAAAGCCATGTTCGGTAATGCGGCGCACAACAATGTCGCAGCCATGAAAGCTCAAAATATCGGGGTTGGGTGCAATAGCTGACTCGCGCTTAGGCAATACAGCGCATGCTGGTGAATACAGAGCAAGCCGACCGGCGATGTGCATTTCAAAATCCCCCACCCAGATGAGCATCTGGCCATCATTTGCCGCATGTAAACGACTCGTGATTCCTGAAGTGTGCTTAGCCCATAGAAATGAGTCAATAGTTATCCACAGGATAATGCGGCCTTTGGCATTGCAAAAGCAGAGCTTTCCCCAGTCAAAATTCGTGATACTCTGCCTCCTCAGAAAGAAATGAGGAGAGAGTCGCATGGCGCATGATTTGGTGATTCGGGGTGGCACGATTGTCGATGGAACAGGCGGCACACCTTATCAGGGCGATATTGCGATTGATAATGGCCTGATCACCAGCGTCGGCACGGTTGACGGCAAAGGCCGGGAAGAAATTGACGCAACGGGCAAGATTGTCACCCCCGGCTTTGTCGATGTGCATACCCATTATGATGGGCAAGCAACATGGGATGCAGAAATGGCCCCATCGAGCTGGCACGGGGTTACCACAGTCATCATGGGCAATTGCGGCGTCGGCTTTGCGCCTGCGCGGCCCGATCGGCATGAATGGCTCATTAGCCTGATGGAAGGCGTAGAAGATATTCCCGGCACGGCATTGGCCGAAGGGATGAAATGGGATTGGGAAACCTTCCCCGAATATTTGGACGCGCTAGAGCGCCTGCCCCGCACTGTCGATGTTGGCACCCATGTGCCGCATGGTGCCGTCCGGGCTTATGTGCTGGGCGATCGGGAAAAGCCGGGCGCCGTGCCGACGGACGCAGAAATTGCTGAAATGGCAAAGATTGTGGAGGAAGGCGTACGCGCCGGGGCGTTAGGCTTTTCCACCTCGCGCACCGTGCTGCACAAATCCGTTGATGGAGAACTTGTCCCCGGCACAACTGCAACAGCTGAAGAGCTGATCGCCATTGGCCGCGCGATGGGCAAAGTGGGTCATGGCGTTTTTGAAATGGCCAGTGATCTGAAGCGCGAATGGAATGAGTTTGAATGGATGGGCCAATTGTCGCGCGAGACAGGCCTGCCGGTGACATTTGCAGCGCTGCAAAGCATTGCCAAAGAATTGCCGCTGGAAGAGCAAATTACCGAGATGCGCGCGCAAAATGACAATGGCGCCAACATCGTCGCGCAGATCGCTTTGCGCGGCAATGGCATCATCATGGCGTGGCAAGGCACAGTCCACCCCTTCCTGTTCCGCCCGGCATGGGCCGAAATTGCCGAACTGCCTTGGGACGAAAAGCTGAAGCATCTGCGTGACCCCGCGTTCCGGCATCGCATGATCAGCGAGCCGAGCCAAATTCCCGACACGGATATTGCCGATCTCTATCGCGTAATTGCCGGAGGTTGGCCTGTCCAATTTGAAATGGATCCGGACTTTAATTACGAACCCAGCATGTCCGAGAGCATTGCCGCACGCGCGGCGGCGGCCGGCATTTCAGGCGAAGAATATGCCTATGACCTGATGATGAAGGATGACGGCAAGGGCTTTATCTACTTCCCCGTCCTCAATTATCGCGATGGCAATTTGAACTTTTTGGAAGAGCTTCAATTGTCTGACGACACCGTCAATTCGCTGTCTGACGGCGGCGCACATTGCGGCACCATTTGTGATGCTGCTTCGCCAACATTCATGTTGCAACACTGGGTGCGCGATCGCCAAGGCAAACGCATCGCGCTGGAGCATGCGATTAAGCGTCAGTGCCGCGATACCGCTGTCCTTTATGGCCTGCATGATCGCGGGCTGTTGCAGCCCGGCATGCTGGCAGACGTCAATGTGATTGATATGACCAGGCTTAAGCTTGGTAAGCCTTGGCTGGCCTTTGATCTGCCCGCCGGTGGAAAACGCCTTCTGCAAAAGGCCGATGGTTATGTCGCCACCATTAAATCAGGCCAAATCACATTCCGTGATGGCGTGATGCAGGGACCAACCCCCGGGGTGGTGCTGCGTGGGCCACAGGCTGAGCCCATGGCGCTGGCGGCGGAATAAGCCAGCAGGCAACAGACAAGGGAGGGCCGGCCAGATGCTTCATATTGCAGTGATCGGGTCTGGCCCTGCCGGCTATTACACCGCGGAGGCCGCGCAAAAGAAATTCGGCACCGATGTCCGAGTTGACATAATCGACCGCCTACCCGTGCCCTATGGGCTGATCCGCTTTGGCGTTGCGCCCGACCACCAATCCATCAAAGCCGTCCATAAACGCTATGAAGCGGTGAACCTGACCGAGAATGTCCGTTTTGTCGGCAATGTCTTGGTTGGGCGCGATGTCAGCGTTGAGGAATTGAGCCAGATATATGACGCTGTGGTCTTAGCCACGGGCGCCCCCGCAGACCGTCGCCTTGGCATTCCAGGCGATGACCTGCCCGGTGTCATCGGCTCTGCAGCCTTTGTCGGCTGGTATAATGGCCACCCCGATTTTGCGGGATTAGACCCAGATTTAACGGGGCCGGGTGCAGTCATTGTCGGCAATGGCAATGTCGCGCTTGATGTGGCGCGCATCCTGTCCAAAAGCCGAAATGAGTTTGATGGGGCAGATATTGTTGCGCATGCGATTGATCGGCTGGAGCATTCCGGCATCCGCCGCATCACATTGCTGGGCCGGCGCGGGCCGCACCAAATTGCGATGACCCCCAAAGAATTGGGCGAGCTGGGCCATCTCAGCCGCGCGACGCCCGTGGTGGATATAGCAGACTTCCCACCCGAGGGGGATGATGCGCTGCTGGAACCTGGCATGCGCAAATCGGTAAGCCATCTGCGTGACTTTGCAGCGCAAAAAGGCCCGGCACACGACATAGCCATTGAGTTTGATTTCTTTGCGATGCCCGTGGCAATTGAAGGCGATGGGCGTGCCGAACGCATCATTGTTGAAAAGACGCACCTCGATGCGGATTTGCGGGCTGTCGGCACCGGCGAGCGTTATATTCTGCCCTGCCATTTGGTTGTCGCGTGCATTGGCTATCAAACCCCGCCAATTGCAGGCGTGCCCTATGAACATGGCCGCGGGCGATTTGCCAGCACCGATGGGCGTATTTTGCCAGGCCTATATTGCGTTGGCTGGGCGCGGCGCGGACCGACGGGAACAATTGGGACCAACCGGCCTGATGGCTATGCCATCGCCGATCTGATTGCCGAAGATGTGCCGCGCAATAGCGGAAAACTGGGCCGCCCCGCTTTGGATGCGCTGCTCGATGCGCGCGGCGTGGATATTGTGACTTTCCGTGATTGGCAGAAAATTGATGCAGCGGAAATTGCGCGCGCCCGGCAGGGGGCCCCGCGCGAAAAATTTGTGGCCATTGATGAGATGATTGCCGCGCGCGGCACGCCAAATCACTGAAGCCAGTTCGCCAGCAACCCCTCTCTCTGCTCCACATTCTCCGTGCGGCACAACTGTTCTACTTGAATAATACAGCATTTCGTCCCATCTTATCGGGCAAGAATGAAGGAGACAGACGTGGCCACATCTGCCCAAGAGACTGACATCAAGCTGACCGCGCCCGAGCCCGTGCCTGTGGTCGCGCCCCAAAAGGCAGCGGGATTGGTGCCAATTGATGACAGCAAAAAATCAGCGCTCGACGAAAAAGCCGAGGCCTTTGTGGAAGAGCTGGCAGCCCTGGATGTGAATTCTCCTGAGTTCGGCAAGAAGGTGGACCAGCTCGTCAATATGGGCCGTCGCGAAATTGCGGATGCAGCGGGTCAATCCAATCGCTTTCTCGATCGCCCCGTGCGCGCGATGGACAAGGAGTCTGGCGTTGGCGCAGACTTGGCCGAGCTGCGTCGAACAATTGAAGATTTGGACCCCGGCAAGAAGGATGATCTCTTCACGCGCAAGAAGATTTTCGGGATCATCCCCTGGGGCAGCAAGCTGCGTGATTATTTTGACAGCTATAAATCCAGCCAAGGCCATATTGCCTCGATTTTGTCGCACCTCGCCTCGGGCAAGGACGAGTTGCTGAAGGACAATGCTGCAATTGATGTTGAACGGCAGACCTTATGGGGCGCAATGGGGCGGCTGGAGCAGATGATCCATGTCTCCAAGGCGCTCGACGCCCGATTGGAAGCCAAGGCAGCAGACATTGAAATCAGCGACCCTGCCAAGGCGAAAGCCATCCGCGAAACAGCCTTATTCTACACGCGCCAGCGCACGCAGGATTTGTTGACGCAAATGGCCGTGACTGTGCAGGGTTATCTCGCGCTGGATTTGGTCAAGAAAAACAATGTGGAATTGATCAAGGGTGTCGACCGCGCTTCGACCACCACGGTTGCCGCACTGCGCACCGCTGTGACAGTTGCGCAAGCTCTGGTCGGCCAAAAGCTGGTCCTCGATCAGATCACCGCGCTCAACACCACAACGGCGAACATCATCGATTCCACGGGCGAGATGTTGAAAAATCAAACTGGCCTCATCCATGAGCAAGCGGCCAGCTCCACCATCCCGGTTGAAACGCTGCAACGCGCCTTCCAGAATATTTATGTGACGATGGACCAGATCGATACGTTCAAGGCCAAGGCGTTGATATCGATGAAAACCACCGTTGAAACGCTGGAAGGCGAGGTCGAAAAGTCGAAAGGCTATATCGCGCGTGCAGAAGGCCAAGCGCAAGCCGCGCTGGACCAGGCCGCACCTGGCCCCTTCACCCCGGTGGAGTAAGGCCCCGCGATGCGCAGCGATGAGGTTCTTGCCCGAGCCGAGGCCGCCTTGCAGCGCCATGGCGGCCGATCTCGCTTGCAGCAGCGCGCGCTTAGCCGGATGATCAACGCCGGGAAAATCAAGGCGCGCCGTGCGGCCTGGACGACAATTGGCTTTTTGATTGGCGTTCCCGCCTTTGCCCTGTTTATCAAACCCATTGGCTTGATGGGCTTTCTGCTTGCCATCATGGCCTATTTTGGCGCGCTATTGGCGGCCATTCTTCTGCCCGCGGGCGGATATGTTCCGCCAGAAAAGCTCGCCGAAGCGCCCCTAAAAGCACTGCCCCTGTCCACCGAGGCATGGCTTTCAAGCCAGCGCCGCGCCCTGCCCCCGCCTGCTCAGCGTTTAAGCGATGGCATTGGCCTGAAGCTCGAACAACTCGCCCCACAATTGCAAACGCTGGATGAGCGTGAACCTGCCGCGATGGAAATCCGCCGTCTGATTGCCGACGAGCTGCCAGAATTGGTCAATGGCTATCTGCGCGTGCCCGAACATCTGCGGCGCAATGGCCTCAACGGCATGAGTCCGGATACGCAATTGGTAGAAGGCCTAAATGTCGTCGATGCCGAATTGCAGCGCATGAGCGAACAACTGGCCAGTGGCGATCTGTATAAGCTGGCGACCCAAGGCCGTTATCTCGAGCTGAAATATCAGGGCGATCCGGAGAGCTAATTCCCACCCGCCCTTGCTTTTCCCATCACTTTCCGCCAATGGCGCCTCTCCCCAAAAGGGGAATCGAAGAAAGCCGGAGGGGCGTTCGCATGGGGCGGCGTCAGCGATCGGCATGGAAAGGCAAGCTTTATGGCTCTTTACGAGCACGTATTTCTTGCGCGTCAGGACTTGGCCCAAGCCCAAGTAGACGCGCTGGCGGCGAACGCCACGACCATCATCGAATCAAACGGTGGCAAAGTTTCGAAGACGGAAACTTGGGGTCTGCGCACGCTCGCCTACAAAATCGCCAAGAACCGCAAGGCACATTATGTGATGCTTGCCTTTGAAGCACCGGGCACGGTTGTTGCCGAACTGGAGCGTCAAACGCAGATCAACGAAGACGTCATCCGCTATATGACCATCAAGGTCGATGCGCAGGAAGCCGGTCCGTCGGTGATGATGCGCAAGGGTGAGCGCGACCGCAAGCCGCGCCGCGACGACGAACAAGAATTCTAAGGAAGGCGAAAACACATGGCACGCCCATTTTTCCGCCGGCGCAAGAGCTGCCCTTTTGCTGGCAAGAACGCGCCGAAGATCGATTATAAGGACGTCCGTCTGCTTCAGGGCTTTGTCTCGGAACGCGGCAAGATCGTCCCCTCGCGCATCACCGCTGTTTCGGCAAAGAAGCAGCGTGAATTGGCTCAGGCCATTAAGCGCGCCCGCCACATCGGGCTTCTGCCCTTCATCGTGAAGTAAGGAGCACACCCGATGGAAGTCATCCTGCTTGAACGCGTCGAAAAGCTCGGCCAGATCGGTGATGTTGTCACCGTGAAGAACGGCTTTGCCCGCAACTATCTGTTGCCGCGCAACAAGGCGCTCCGCGCCAATGAAGCCAACCGCAAGCTGTTTGAAGCCAATAAGGCGAAGATCGTTGCTGACAACGATGCCAAGCGTAAGGACGCAGAATCGGCCTCGAAGGGCATTGATGGCGCGTCTGTCACGCTGATCCGTCAGGCGTCGAACACCGGCCAGCTCTACGGCTCAGTCGCGGTGCGCGACATTGTCGAAGCCCTTGTTGCTGACGGCAAGAAGGTCACAAAGCAGCAGGTCGTGCTGGATAAGCCGATCAAGGCCATTGGCGTCTATGACGTTAAGGTGTCGCTGCACCCGGAAGTTTCGGTGACGGTGAAGATCAACGTCGCCCGCTCGCCGGAAGAAGCTGATCTGCAAAGCCAGGGCGTGGATATCCTTGCCCAGATGTTCGAAAAGGACGTTGCTGGCTTTACCGAAGACTTTGATCCCAATGCCGAACCCGGCACGATTGCAGAAGAAGCTCCGGCTGAAGCTGCAACCGCGGACGAAGGCGAAGACGCCTAATCTTCGGATTGCATATGATTACGGAAAAGGCCGGCCATTTGGTCGGCCTTTTTCTTTTGGGGAAGCGCGCTTAAAGAACCTCAATGACACAGGTTTCTCCAGCTGAAGATACGCGCCACCTTTTAACGCAATTGGGTGTTCCCAAAGCGCTTTGGACCAAAGGCAAGCGCGCAGTTGCCAGCCCCGTTGACGGCAGCATCATCGCACAGGTGGAGGATGCGAGCCCTGCTCAGGCTGCAGACGCCGCTGCGCGGGCGGAGACGGCATTTCTGGCCTGGCGGCAAGTGCCTGCCCCTGTGCGCGGCGAACTGGTCCGGCGGCTAGGCATGGCGCTGCGCACGCATAAGGATGCGCTGGGCCGCCTTGTCACCCTCGATTGCGGCAAACCGATCTCTGAAGGCCTTGGCGAAGTGCAGGAGATGATCGACATTTGCGACTTCGCCGTTGGCCTCTCCCGCCAACTTTATGGCCTGACCATCGCCAGCGAACGTCCATTGCATAAAATGACCGAGACCTGGCATCCGCTGGGGCCTGTCGCCATTATCACAGCCTTTAACTTTCCTGTGGCCGTCTGGTCTTGGAATGCGGCGCTTGCGCTTGTGTGCGGCAACCCCGTCATTTGGAAGCCATCTGAGAAAACCCCGCTGACGGCCTTAGCCGTGCAAGCTATTTTTGACAGCGTGGCACAAGACATGCCGGAGGCTCCGGCGCACCTCTCGCAGCTTATCTTGGGTGGCGCGGATGTTGGCGCGGCGTTGGTCGATGAGGGCCGGATACGGCTTGTTTCAGCAACGGGCAGCACGCGCATGGGCCGCTTGGTCGGCCAGCGCGTGGCGCGGCGCTTTGGCCGATCCCTGCTCGAACTGGGCGGCAATAACGCAACCATTGTCACGCCGAGCGCCGATATGGATTTGGCCCTGCGCGCCTCGGCCTTTGGCTTTATGGGCACCAGCGGCCAGCGCTGCACATCGCTGCGCCGCCTTTTCCTGCACCGCTCAATCCATGACGCATTTCTTGAACGGATGAAGGCGGCGGCGGCATCTGTGCGCATTGGCGATCCGCGCAATCCGGATAGCCTGATGGGCCCGCTGATTGATGAGGTCAGCTTTGATGCGATGCAGTCTGCCTTGGTGGCCGCCCGCGCCGTAGGGGGCCGCGTGACGGGGGGAGAGCGGCTGGATCGGCCCGGCGCCTATGTCACGCCCGCCATTGTCAGCATGGCAAAGCAACGCGGGCTGATGCTGAGTGAAACCTTCGCGCCCATTCTCTATGTCTGTGCCTATGATGATCTGGAAGAGGCGATTGCGCTGCAAAATGCGGTGCCGCAGGGCTTATCCTCCTCAATCTTCACCAACGATCTGCGCGAGGCAGAGCTGTTCACCTCGGCGGCGGGCAGCGATTGCGGCATTGCCAATGTGAACATTGGCACCTCTGGCGCAGAAATTGGCGGCGCCTTTGGCGGGGAGAAGGAAACAGGTGGCGGTCGCGAATCGGGCTCTGACAGTTGGAAAGCCTATATGCGCCGCCAAACGAGCACGCTGAACTATGGCCGCGCCTTGCCCTTGGCACAGGGCGTAAGCTTTGATTTATAGCGCCTCGGTCAGCCAGCCGATGCTGACGACGGCGGCGCTGCGATTGTCTGAAAGGTAAAGGCCTCAGGGCTGGGGCCGTGGGCGGCCAGATGCGCGATTTTGGCCATGCCTTCGGCCAGCGTTGGGACATGACCTGCCGGCACCCACCAAAGCGCCATGAAAAAATCCATTTTCTCAAACCAGTCGCGCCGCCGCCGCATCACGGCAAGATGGTCGGGCTGCTGATAGACAAAGGCCCGCAGCGACTCTGCATCTGTCCAGACCGACATATTGGCAAGCAAATTGGGGTCGGCTGCATCTGGCACAAGATCCGTCGCATCGCTGCCTTCACCCACCAGCCGCCAGACAAAGCCGGGCGCGGCATCCGCCATGGCATTCACATGGTCAAGCGCGGCCATGAAATCCGCATTTGCAGGATTGTCCTGCGGCACAATGAAGCGCGCGACATTAATCTGCGCCACATGCCACGACATTAGGCCAGTGCTTCAGCAATCAGCTTGCGGCTATTGTCGACGCCATAAAGCGCAATGAAGCTGCCCATGCGCGGCCCCGCGCTGGAGCCCAAAAGGGTTTCATAAAGCGCCTTGAACCAATCCCGCAGATTTTCAAAACCGCCTGTCTTGCCGATTTCATAGACAATGTTCTGAATATCTTCAGCACTGCTCTCGGCGGCAAGGCCGGCAAGTTCAGCATCCAGCCGCTGCAAGGCGGCAACTTCCACGCCCTCCGGCTTGCGGCGCTTCAGCGTCGGCGCAATGAAATCACGATTATAGGCCAGCGCCAAATTAATCAGGCTTGCCAATTCTGGATGCGTCGCGGCACTCGCATCGGGCACATAATTGGTGAGATACGCCCAGACTTGCGGCGCCGTTGCATGCTCGCCCATCACGCCAACCAAGTTCAGCAACAAGCCAAAGCTAACCGGCGGCACATCTGCCGGCACTTGGCCATTGTGAATATGATGCACCGGATTGCCCAGCTGCTGCTCAACAGCCTGCCCCGCATAATTGCCGCGGAACTGGAAATATTCATCCACCGCCCTTGGGATGACCCCCATATGGAGCTGCTTCGCGCTCTTGGGCTCCCGATACGCGTAAAAGGCCAGACTTTCTTGCGTGCCGTAAGACAGCCATTGTTCCAGGCTCAACCCATTGCCCTTGGACTTGGAGATTTTCTCTCCCTTCTCATCCAAGAACATTTCGTAGATCAGCCCTTCCGGCTTGCGGCCGCCCAGCACCTGCGCGATTTTGCCCGATTGGATGCCGCTGTCGGTCAAATCCTTGCCGTACATTTCATAATCGACACCCAGCGCCACCCAGCGCATTGCCCAGTCGACTTTCCATTGCAGCTTGGCTTTGCCGCCGAGAACCGACTGGGTGACCATCTCGCCCTCATCCTCAAAGCGGACAAGGCCCGCTTCGGCATCGACCACCTCAACGGGCACTTGCAGAACAATGCCCGACTTTTCGCTGATCGGCAGGATCGGCGAATAGGTGGCGGCGCGTTCCTTGCGAAGCGTGGGGAGCATGATGTCGAGAATGGCCTGATTGCAGCGCAGAACATTTTTCAGCGCCTCATCAAAATGGCCGCCCTCATAACGCGTGGTGGACGAGACAAAATCATAGTCAAAGCCAAAGCGATCCAAAAATTCGCGCAGCATGGCATTGTTGTGATGCGCGAAACTTTCAAACTTTTCAAAGGGATCAGGGATGCGCGACAGGGGCTTGCCCAGATGTTCAGCCAGCATCGCCTGATTGGGGACGTTATCGGGCACTTTGCGCAGGCCATCCATATCATCCGAAAAGGCAATGAGCTGCGTTGGCATATCCGTCAGCGTTTCAAAGGCGCGGCGAACCATGGTCGTGCGCAGCACTTCGTTAAACGTGCCAATATGCGGCAGGCCTGACGGGCCATAGCCCGTTTCAAAAATCACCGGGCCATTGGCCTTGGGCGCCGGATAACGTTTCAGCACCTTGCGCGCCTCTTCAAAGGGCCAAGCCTTGGAAACCATCGCTGCGTCGCGCAAATTGCTCACCGTCAGTTGCTCTTTCATCTCTGTTGGGCCAATTCGGGCTTGTGCCCCGACCTTCATCTGCCCCTTTGCCTTATCCTGCGCTGCATGCAAGCCATGGCGGCATCTGGATTGCGACACCAGATGGCAAAACGCGGGGGGTTAGCCGCGGCGAGGCAATTTCTTTAGCCGCCGAAACGCCCGTGATTATGCTCAACGCGCCCTTGGTTGGCGCGCGGCTGGGCTATGGCGATTTATCCGGGCTTGATCTGATGGAATTATTTGCGTTTGTGCATCCGGCGCAGTTCATGGTGCCAACCATCAAAGGCTTGGCGCGCGCCACAGGGCTTGAAGCATCAGAGGATGAAAGCGCAGCGGCGCGCCTCTTGCGTGATGCAGCCGCAGCCCTGCTGGATACGCTGTCCAGCGATTGGCCGGAGCGCGAGGGGGCGTGGACATCTGCCCAGGCGTTGGCGCGGCTGCGTTGGCCCTGGTCGCCCCTCATTGGGGAGCGACTGACCCCGCCGGCACAAAATGAACGTTGGCTGTTCTCTCGCCTGCCCGAATGGGACGAAACAGCCCCGCGCCCTGCGCCGCGGCCAATTGCGCTGGACCAGACGGAGGTGCTTGCGCGTTTGGCACAGGTGACTGGCGCGGGGGCGGAAGACCGGCCCGGGCAAAAGGCCTATGCCAGCGCTGCCGCCCAAGCCTTTTTGCCGCGGACAGCCCCAGACACACCACGGCTATTGCTGGCCGAAGCGGGCACGGGCATTGGCAAAACCTTGGGCTATTTAACGCCCGCCGCGCTCTGGGCGTCACAAGCGGGCGGCCCTGTTTGGATTTCGACCTATACCAAGGCGTTGCAACGCCAGCTAACGGCGGAGACTGCGCGCATTTACGGCAATGAGGCGGCCGCCAAGGGCCGGGTCGTCATTCGCAAGGGCCGCGAAAATTATCTCTGCTTGTTAAATTTGGAAGACGCCCTGCAGGGCGGATTTGCCGGGCGGGCCGCGATATTGGCGCAACTGGTGGCGCGCTGGGCGGCCTATAGCCGCGACGGCGACATGATCGGCGGCGACCTGCCGGGTTGGCTCGGCACCCTGTTCCGCCAGCGCGGCATCGCGGCGCTGACCGACCGGCGCGGCGAATGCGTCTATGCCGGCTGCCCGCATTACCGGAAGTGCTTCATCGAACGCTCCGCGCGGGCCAGCGCGCAGGCCGATCTCGTCATCGCCAACCATGCCCTCGTCATGGTCAACGCCGCGCGCGGGCGCGACCACGCCCAGCGGCCCACGCGGATCGTGTTCGACGAAGGCCACCACGTGTTCGAGGCCGCCGATTCCACCTTCGCCGCCGCCCTCACCGGCACCGAGGCGATCGAACTGCGGCGCTGGGTG
>JAGWVG010000108.1 GCA_018970965.1 Alphaproteobacteria bacterium
GACATCTTAAGCAATCTCAGAGCGCAAGGGGTGCTTGCCATTGGATACCGCCAAATCGAAGTCATTGGCGAACAGAAGTTGCACGCACTTTCCCAAGGCTAAGCCAGCGCGAACTTGCAGAGATCGCTGGGGCTGCACCCAAAGCTATCACCGCTGTCCCCAAGAATAACCAAGCGCCATCAGCGCGCCGGGCCATAGCTAATTCACCCACTTCGACACCAATTTATTGCCATCAAATGGCAATTTATCTTGTGGATCCAAATCTCCCGCTTACCCTCACGCCAGCCTGGTGCGCACAACTTTGGCACGATGCCTTTTGTTGATGGCCACGCAGGGCAATGGGAGGGGTAATGATTATGAAGAAGCTGCTTTTGATTTCTGCCGGCCTTCTGGTTGCGGCGTGCAGCAATAATGCAAATTCCACCAACGGCACACAGACTGGCAAAGCGACCTCGTCTACAAGCGATGAAGCTGCCATCAGGAAGACCGTTCAGGATATGAATATGGCGAAGACCGCCAAGGAAATTGCGTCTTCGTTTACCGAGGACGGCGAGTGGATCATGGTGGGGCAAGAGCCTCATAAAGGCCGCGCCACGATCGAAAAGGCAATTGAGGCTGTCCTCACCCCATCAAGCAAGTTGGTTATGGAACGTGTGGAAACCAAAGAGGTCATCCTGTTCAATGATCACCAAGCGCTGGCCAAGAATGTTGGCACCTATCATCTTGAGGTCAACGGCAAAGCTGAACCGTCTAAGAAAATCGAATTTGCCGATTATTTTGTGAAGTCGGCTGACGGCGCGTGGCGTGCCGCATATGAAATTAATTCCGACGACAATGGGTAATCTTAGGCCATTTTAAGACGGCTATGAGAAGATTTGGTGGCGCAGGAGGGGCTTGCCTTCTGCGCCATTTGATCGCGCCAGCCATGGCGCGCTACGCAGGCAAATTGGGTCCGATGTGAAAGTGTCTGGCAGCCGACTCATCACCGCATGCAACAGCCCGCATCATGGCATTCATCATCCAGAATTTGCCTGACTTGCTATCGATTTGACAAATATTTCAAACTTAGAAACACATCTGGTCGGGGGCAATTATGCACACCCCAAGAACATATAAAATATAAATAAAAACATGATAGGAGATGTCATGAAGTGTCCAAAATGGATTGTTAGCGCTGTCGCTCTCGGTGGCGCGATCACCTCGGTCGGTGCTCATGCTGCAGAAGCAAAGAAGCCGCCACTCTTCACTTATATTGCGCAATATGCGTTTCCGCGCTCAGAATGGCGCAACATCAAATGGCAGCCCAAAGAGCTGGCCTCCAACAAGGCACTTGTGCGTGATGGCACGCTTGTTGGTTTTGGCCAGGAAGACTCTCTTTTGCATTCTGATAATGGCTATACGCATAACCGCTGGTGGGCCGCGCACTCCGCGAGCGCATTGCTGAACATGATTGCCGATGACTCGCTTCCCGCCGATCCTGAAATGAACAAGGCGACCAAACATAGCGATGGTCTGATCATCAGCGAGCATTATGGCTATCGTCCGGGGACAATCAAAAACGGCATTCTTTTTTCGGCTGCAATCGTGTTCAAAGACGATGCGCCAAAAGATGCCCAAGACGTCTTGATCAAGCAATTTTACGAGCCCGTTTTGGAAAAGATGCTCGCGGATGGGGTGATCGCCGAATATGATCTCAGCAACGAGTATGTCTCGACCAATAGCGAGATGCCACTTTATCTGAACTTCATGGCAAACTCGTCAAGCGCGATTGAGAAAGTTCAAGTCGCTCTTGAGGATGCGTGGCGCGCCAGCCCGAGCCGTCAGACTTGGTCTTCCTATTTTGATTGGAAGAAAGAGCGCGACCATGTCAGCATCGAAAATGCTGAGCTGAAATAGCATCACTAGAGACATGGGCCGCGATGCACTTCTCGTGGGGTGCCTTGCTGATCCATTGGTTTCGAACGCAAATTCCGATCGCCCGGCAGAAGGCGATCGGATCAAAAAAACCTTATGAATTGGAATTGGGAAAACTCAGATGAAATTCAAATTTCTTGCTTTGACGGCTGCGGTGGCGGTCGCGGGCTGTTCTGCACACACGCCGAACAAGGCTCAAGACGATGTGAAAGCCGTGGAGAAGGCAGCGCACGATAGTTATGTCACGGCGATCAACAGCAACTCTGCAGACACGCTGGCCGCAGGTCTGACGGACGATGTGGTGTACCAGTCCCCCGGCGAGCCCGAGCTGGTCGGCAAAGCTGCGGTTCACGCATGGCTCGTCAATTATTTCAATACATACAATGCGCATTGGGAAAAGACCTCCATCGGCTTTACGGTCAATGGAGACTGGGCGTTTGAGCGTTATGTGTACAAAGCCACGGAAACCGATCGGAAAACAGGTGCTGTCATCACCGATGTGGGCAAAGGCATCAACATCTTCCGGCGCGGCGCTGATGGCAAATGGCGGGTGGCGATAGACGGTTGGAATTCAGACAAGGCCGCCCACTAATCTAGACAGGCAAGTTGAGAAAAGTGTCTGGCAACAGACACTTTTCTTGCAAGTCTTTCCGCATGATGCCGGGGCCTGGCGGCGCCTCATTCAATAGGAAGAGGCACATAAATATCAGCTTATTTTACCTCTGAAGTCACACGCAAAGGCGCCACTAGGTGGGATTCAAAATTGAGGTTCGGCAAGGGCGCAACCGCCAAGGCGGCCGCACGGCTGGCCGGTACACCTAAGGCCAACAACGCATGGCGCGTGGCCTCACTTGGGCTGCTGCCAACCAACGATCCCGAGGCCACGCCAATGACGCCGGCCAAAAATACGCCACCCGCCACAGCGACGGCAGCACCCAAATCATTAAACGCGAAAAGCCCTTGTTCCCGGCCCCGCAAAATATCCGCCGCGATGCGCCGGCCAAAGCCTTGCGAGAGAGGGTCTGCGGATTGCGTCACCGCCGCCACGAAATGGCCCCAGAGCGGGTTTTCAATAGCAAGCATCAAACTATATCTCAGGCCCGTTGTTAAGGCGACATCAGCAGGCTGTGTCTTGCCATAAGCATCCAGCGCACGCCCCACTGGCTCCAACGCCTGATCGATCAATTCCGCAATAAACGCCTCGCGGCTTTCGAAATGCAAATAAAAGGCACCCTTGGCGCAATCTGCCGCATCGGTCAGATCGGAAATGACAATTCCATTCAACCCTTTTTGACCCGCCTGCGCAAACCCCGCAGCCAATAGCCGCGCCCGGATCGCTTGGCGCTTACGCGCCACCCGCCCGGCCGGCTGTGCAAGCGACGGCGCAATAGTGTCTGAAATAACCATCTTGATTGCCTAGCTGGTCTTCGCTAGTCAATCAATATTGACCACCTAGTCATTTTTGATTTTTTGGTCATAGGAGACATGCACATGCGCATCAAAGCCAAAGACTTGGCTGTGCCCCGCAGAACGTTTGACGCTGATATTGCAATTATCGGCGCGGGCCCTGTGGGTCTGATGCTGGGCGCACTTTTGGCCCAACACAATGTTCGCACAATCATTTATGAAAGGCGGGTCGAACCTTATTCGGCGCCGCGCGCCATCGCGTTTGATCCAGAAACGCTGCGCACCTTTCAAGCAATTGGCCGCTATGAGGCTCTTGAACCCAGCTTGATGCGCGATGTTGCGGTCACCTATTTTTCGGGAAAGGGCGATTTGCTCGCGCGTATCACAAACACCGAGGAGCGGCTGGGCTTTTCGCCACGCGGCACATTTTATCAGCCCGAATTGGAAGCCGCGATTTCAGATGGCTTGCCAAATTGGCCAAGCCTCGCGCTTAAGCGCGGCATTGAGGTCAGCGATGTGTGCGACCTTGGCAATCGCGTTGAGCTAAACGTGCGCCATGGTGATGGCCGGCATGAGCAAGTGGCCGTGCGCTATGCAGTCGCTTGCGATGGTGGGGCCAGCCGCATCCGCGAACGGCTAGGCATTCGCTTTGGTGGGTCAACCTTTGCTGAAAAATGGTTGGTCGTCGATGTTGAAGGTGATGATTATCCGCATCACGATATTCGCTTCTTTTGCGACCCCCGCCGCCCGGCTGTGACCCTCCCTGTCAGCAAAGGCCGCCGACGCTGGGAATTTCTGTTAATGCCAGGCGATAATGAGGCGCAGTTTGCTGATATTGAAAATGCCCGGGCCCTCATGGAGTCTTTTGGCGGATCGCGCCCGGCAAAGATTGAACGGAGCCTCGTCTATACGTTTCATGCGCGCATGGCCGAACATTTTCGTTCGGGACGCATTTTGTTGGCGGGCGATGCCGCGCATGTCATGCCGCCTTTTGCTGGGCAGGGCCTCAACAGCGGCATTCGCGATGCAGCCAATCTTGCATGGAAGCTCGCCGCCATTTGTGCCGGCCAAGCGGACGAGGCATTACTCGATACTTATGAAGCTGAGCGCCGGGACCATACCGCCGCCATTACAAAATTGGCCAATCAATTGGGGGCCGCCATCATGCCAACGCATCCCGCGCGCGCATTTTTGCGAGATGTGATCATGAAGACGCTTTGGCGCATCCCCCCCTATCGAGAACGATTTGAGGGCGGAGATATTGGCCCACTCCCAACCGTTAAGGGCTCGCGGCTGGTGAATGGAAAAGCAGGTCAAAAAATTGGCGAGATGATCCCGCAGCCCTGGGTCAACCATGAGGGCCGCCAATGTCGTTTGGATGATCTCCTCGGGCCAGGTTTTGCTGCAATTGGCCTTGGCTGTGATCCACGCAGCGTCTTTAATGCAGACGGGCTTGACCTGCTAGAGCGTCTGGAAACCCGCTTTGTAACGCTTGGTTCTCAAGGAGATGATTTGGCCAAATGGGCCAATCTGTCCGCTGGCGTTTTGTTGGTTCGGCCTGACCGCTTTCTTATCGATCAAATCCCCGCCACACTCTCCGGCGTTAGCCTTGGCTGGATGCAGCGCGCTTATGCCCTTGGACTAGGGGATAGCATATTGATAGACGAGAGGATGGCAGCATGAGTGACTATTTTGTGCAAGCTGCGCCAGTCGACGTCAGACTAAAAAGAGCAGCAGAACCGCTGGTCAGGGCCTATGACATTGCCAGCGTCAGCTTTGAACGACCAGACCTTGAAAAGGCCGTTGCCTTCTTAAGCGACTTTGGCTTGTCGCGCCCCATCTATGAAGGCGATACTGTCCGCTTGCATGCCGAGACAGGCTATGGCCCTTGCTGCATCATTCGCAAAGCGCCCAAACCGCGCTTTCTTGGCCTTGGGCTATATGTCGCAGCACGTGCCGATTTGGAGGTGCTGGCGCAACAGCCGGGGGCCTCAGCAATTGAGCCTGCAGAGGGCTGGTCTGGGGCTGAACAGGTGCGCTTGACGGATCCCGCCGGATTTGAGGTCCGCGTGGTGCATGGGCCCAAGCCCAATCCCCCCGCCGTGCGTGCGCGGTTGGTGCAAAATGCACGCGAAGAAACTTTGCGCTTGAATGAAGGCCAAAGACCGCCGCTGCGCCCCTCCACTGTGCTGAAATTGGGCCATGCGGTGATGGGCGTTGTCGACTTTTTTCGCACAGCGCGATGGTACATGGATGTCTTTGGCCTCATCCCATCCGATATCCAAACCATTGGCGATGGAGAGCCTGCGCTTGCATTCATGCGGTGTGACAGAGGTGCTGAACCTGCCGATCATCACAGCGTGGTCATCGCTCAAAATGCCGATAATCTCTACAGCCACGCCGCCTATGAAGTGATCGATTTGGATGATGTCGCTATGGGGCAGGAATATCTGCTGGCGCGTCGGCATCGCCATGCATGGGGCGTGGGCCGCCACTTATTGGGCAGCCAAATCTTTGATTATTGGCGCGACCCCTGGGGCGAAAAATTTGAACATTTTTGCGATTCCGATCGCTTCACCGCAGATTGCCCAACAGGTGTCAGCCCTTTGACAAGCGGTGGCCTCTATCAATGGGGGCCGCAACCACCAGCTGATTTTGAAAGCCCCAAAATCACCCCGCGCTTCATCTGGCGGACACTCCAAAATATCCGCGCCAGCCGTGAACTGACATTTGCGCGCTTGGCCAAACTCTTAAAAGCAATTGATGCGCCCGCGCGCAGCTGGACAC
>JAGWVG010000109.1 GCA_018970965.1 Alphaproteobacteria bacterium
AAGGGTCTGGCGGATACAGCGTTGAAGACGGCTAACTCGGGTTATCTGACGCGTCGTCTGGTTGACGTGTCGCAAGATTGCACCGTGATCGAAGAAGATTGCGGCACCGAGCGCGCGCTGGAAATGAAGGCGATTGTGCAGGGCGGCTCGGTCATCGCGTCGCTTGCAGAGCGTATCCTTGGGCGTACTGTTGCCGAAGATATCGTCGATCCGAAGACCAAAGAAACGATCATCTCGACCGGTACTTTGCTGGACGAGCCGATGGTTGCCCGTATCGAAGAGATTGGCATTCAGGCGGTGCGCATCCGTTCACCGCTGATCTGCGAAACCCGCATGGGCGTTTGCGGCAAATGCTATGGCCGTGATCTTGCACGCGGCACGCCGGTGAACATCGGTGAAGCTGTTGGCGTTATCGCCGCGCAGTCGATTGGTGAACCGGGCACGCAGTTGACTATGCGTACCTTCCACATCGGTGGTGCGGCTCAGCTGAACGAACAATCGCATCTTGAAGCTGCGGTTGATGGCTCAATCGTCTATCGCGAACTGCGCACCATTACCGACAAAAATGGCCGCAACGTCGTTCTCTCGCGCAATGGTGAGATCGTCGTTCTCGACGCCGATGGCCGTGAGCGTGCAGCGGATCGTCTGCCTTATGGCTCTTACGTGCTGTTTGCCGATGGCGCGCAAGTGAAGAAGGGCGCGCGTATCGCCGAATGGGATCCCTTCACCATGCCGGTCATCACCGAAATTCCGGGTACGGTGAAGTATCAGGATCTGGTTGAAGGCCAGACGCTGGTTGAACAAACCGACGAAGCCACGGGGATCGCGCAGAAGGTTGTGACGGAATTCCGTCCTGGCCGCTCGAAGATCGATCTTCGTCCGCGCCTGACCCTGTTGGATGGCGATTCAGGCGAAGCTGGTCGCTACATGCTTGCCGTGGGCGCGATGCTTTCGGTTGAGGATGGTGCGCAGGTGCAGGCGGGTGACGTGCTGGCGCGTGTCACGCGGGAAGCCGCCAAGACCCGTGACATCACCGGCGGTCTGCCGCGCGTGGCTGAATTGTTTGAAGCGCGTAAGCCCAAGGACGCTGCGATTATCGCACCCGTCTCGGGCCGCGTCGTCTTCGGCAAGGATTATAAGGCAAAGCGCAAGATTGGCATTCAGCCCGAGGATGGTGATCTGGTTGAATTCTTGGTCGCCAAGTCGAAGGTGATTGACGTGCAGGAAGGCGATTTGGTCAAGCGCGGTGACGTGCTGGTGGCCGGTTCGCTTGACCCGCATGATATTCTCGAAGCCTTGGGCATTGAGCCGCTGGCCGAATATCTGGTTGCGGAAATCCAAGAAGTCTATCGCTTGCAGGGCGTGAAGATCAACGACAAGCACATTGAAACGATTGTTCGTCAGATGCTGCAAAAGGTTGAAATCACGCATGCTGGTGACACCACGCTGCTGCCGGGTGAAGAAGTTGACTATGAGGAAATGCTCGAAGTCAACGCCAAGGCAGAAGCCAATGGCGGTCAGCCGGCACAGGGCAAGCCGATCCTCCTTGGCATCACCAAGGCAAGCCTGCAGACGCGCAGCTTTGTGTCCGCCGCATCCTTCCAGGAAACGACCCGCGTGCTCACGCAGGCGGCCGTGGAAGGCAAGAAGGACACGCTGATGGGTCTGAAGGAAAACGTCATCGTCGGTCGTCTCATCCCGGCAGGTACGGGTGCGGGCATGAACCGCCTGCGCGTTGCCGCCTCCAGCCGCGATGCTGCGCTGCGCGTGCAGCAGCGCGCTTGGCAGGATAGCCTGGTTGCGCCGCGGACGGCTGCCGAAGAGCATGCAGCAGAACTGCGCCAGCCTGTCGAAGCCGATACGGGTGACGATCCGCTGGGCGCTGTAGTCCACACGCCGGAAACGGTGGAGGATATGGGCGAAGAGTAAACCTCGCCTGTCATGACCTGACATAGAAAACCCCGCTGGCTATCCAGCGGGGTTTTTTATGTGCCTAAAAAGGCCGGGATGGCAGCTGTGCAGCTGCATCCCGGCCATGGGGGCAAGCCGGGAGGGGGAGGCGCTTGATTAAGCGGCTTGGGCCTGTTCGGTTGGATCACGCAGAACATAGCCGCGGCCCCACACGGTTTCGATGTAATTTTCTCCATTGCAAGCCAGCGACAGCTTTTTGCGCAGCTTGCAGATGAAGACGTCAATAATCTTCAGCTCAGGCTCGTCCATGCCACCGTAGAGATGGTTGAGGAACATTTCCTTCGTCAATGTTGTGCCTTTGCGCAGGGAAAGCAGTTCAAGCATCGTATATTCTTTACCCGTCAGGTGAACGCGCATGCCATCGACTTCAACGGTCTTGGCATCAAGATTGACGAGCAGTTTGCCGGTATGGATGACCGATTGGCTATGCCCTTTTGAGCGCCGCACCACAGCATGGATGCGGGCGACCAATTCTTCGCGATGGAAGGGCTTGGTCATATAATCATCGGCGCCAATGCCAAAGCTGCGGATTTTGGAATCCATTTCGCCGATGCCAGAGAGGATCATCACGGGTGTCTCAACTTTGGCCGTGCGCAGCTTTTTCAGCACCTCATAGCCGTGCATATCGGGCAAGTTGAGGTCGAGGCAGATAATGTCATAATCATAGAGCTTGCCTAGATCGACGCCTTCTTCCCCCATATCGGTCGTGTAGACGTTAAAGCCCTCATTTGAGAGCATAAGTTCTATAGCTTTGGCCGTTGTTGGTTCATCTTCAATCAGCAATACGCGCATGGGGTATCCCCTTTACTTCACTCAATAGAACCGAAATGGTGTTAACCATTGCACCTCTTATTAACCAAAAAACAAATGGCGAGGAAAGGTTAATATGGCGTGAAACTCAAGAAAATCGTAATTTTTGGATAATGTGCGTGGCTGAGCGCTAACTCTTATTGATATATCAAGCCTTTGCTCAATATGCCCAAAATGGATGAATAGCAGATGTGGGTTAGATAAAAATCGCGCGTGCATCTTTTTTGGGCTGCGCGCAGGGCAAGAGATGCCGCGCGCTCCGCATGGGCGAAGCGGCGCAGAGGCCAACAAATATCTTTACTCGAATTAGTCGGCAGCAAGCAGTGGCTTTAAATAGCGCCCCGTGTAGCTGGCAGCGACATCGGCAATCGCCTCTGGCGGGCCTTCAGCGATAATCTCGCCGCCTTTCACTCCGCCTTCTGGGCCCAAATCGATAATCCAATCTGCCGTTTTGATAACGTCAAGATTATGCTCAATCACAACAACGCTGTTGCCTTGGTCCACAAGTGCATGAAGCACTTCAAGCAGTTTGCGGACATCTTCAAAATGTAGGCCGGTGGTCGGCTCATCGAGAATATAGAGCGTGTTCCCCGTGGCGCGACGGCTGAGCTCTTTTGCCAATTTTACGCGCTGGGCTTCGCCGCCGGACAAAGTGGTCGCTTGTTGGCCGACCTTCACATATCCCAAGCCGACTTCAGCCAGCATCGCCATCTTGTCGCGAATTGGAGGGACAGCTTTGAAGAACTCCACGGCGTCTTCCACCGTCATATCGAGCACATCGGCAATTGATTTGCCTTTGAACTTCACATCCAGCGTTTCGCGGTTGTAGCGCGCGCCTTTGCATTCTTCGCATGTCACATAGACATCGGGTAGGAAGTGCATCTCAATCTTGATGACACCATCACCCTGGCACGCCTCACAACGTCCGCCTTTGACGTTGAAAGAGAAGCGCCCCGGTTTATACCCGCGCGCTTGCGCCTCGGGCAGGCCGGCAAACCAATCACGAATATTGGTAAACGCGCCCGTATAGGTCGCGGGGTTGGAGCGTGGCGTGCGGCCAATGGGGGACTGGTCAATATCGATGACTTTATCGAGGAACTGGAGCCCCTCAATCTTGTCATGCTTGCCCGCAACCATGCGCGCGCCGTTTAACTGACGCGCGGCGGCGGCAAAAAGCGTATCAATGGTGAAGCTGGATTTGCCAGAGCCGGATACGCCCGTGATGCAGGTAAAGGTGCCAAGCGGGATCGAGGCGGAGACATTGCGCAAATTATTCTCACGCGCGCCCTTCACAGTTAGCTTCTTGCCGCTGCCTTTGCGGCGCTTGGCGGGAACGTCAATCTTCCGGCGTCCGGTCAGATAATCGCCCGTCAAGCTGCCCTCGCTCGCCTCAATATCCGCGAGTGTGCCTTGGGCGACGATGGCGCCACCATGCACCCCCGCGCCGGGCCCCATATCAATAATATGGTCGGCTTGGCGGATGGCATCTTCATCATGTTCCACCACGATCACGGTATTGCCCAAATCGCGAAGGCGCTGCAGCGTGGCCAACAGCATGTCATTATCGCGCTGGTGCAAGCCGATGCTGGGTTCATCGAGAACATACAGCACGCCCGAAAGCCCCGAGCCGATTTGCGAGGCGAGGCGGATACGCTGGCTCTCCCCGCCGGACAAGGTGCCCGAGGTGCGGTTGAGATTGAGATAATCCAAGCCCACATTGTTGAGGAAGCCCAGACGCTCATTAATCTCTTTCAAGATGGCGCGGGCAATCTGCTGATGCTGCGGATTGAGCTTCGCCTCAAGCGATCCGAACCACGCCACGGCATCGACCACCGAAAGCTGTGTCGCGGCGCTGATGGTGCTGTCCGCAATTTTTACGCACAGCGCCTCGGGCTTCAGCCGCGCGCCGCCGCAACTTTCGCAAGGGGCGGCGCTTTGATATTTTGACAATTCTTCGCGCATCCAAGCGCTTTCGGTTTGCAGCAATCGCCGGTTGAGATTGCCAATCACACCATGGAAATGTTTGTGAACATCATACGTCTTGCGGCCGTCTTGAAAGGTCAGCCGGATGATTTCGGCACCCGCGCCATTTAATAGAATGTCGCGGATGTCAGCGGGAAGTTCATTCCACGGCGTATCAAGGCTAAATTCAAAATGCCGCGCAACAGAAGCCAGCACTTGCATATAATAGGGGCTGGGTGGGTTGGATTTTGCCCAAGGCACAATCGCGCCAGCTTTGATGGAAAGCCCCTCATTGGGAACAATCAGGTCAGGGTCAAAATAGAGTTTTTCGCCCAAGCCGTCGCAGGTTGGACACGCCCCTTGCGGGGCGTTGAACGAAAAGAGACGCGGCTCAATTTCCGCAATGGTGAAGCCCGATACGGGGCAGGCGAATTTTTCAGAAAAGACAATGCGCCCCGGCGGGGCATGATCACCCAGCACTTGGCGGCCAGCATCTTCGGCTTCGGGGGGAGCATCCGCGGGGTCGATAAAGGCCAAGCCCTCGGCCAGCTTTAACGCAGTTTCAAAGCTATCGGCCAGCCGCGTTTCCATGCCTTCGCGCACAACGATGCGGTCGACGACGACTTCAATGTCGTGCTTAAACTTTTTGTCGAGCGCGGGTGCGTCATCAATGTCATAAAATTGGCCATCAATGCGGACGCGGGTAAAGCCTGCCTTTTGCCACTCGGCCAGTTCTTTGCGATATTCGCCCTTGCGGCCGCGCACCACGGGCGCCAGCAAATAGAGGCGCGTCCCTTCGGGCAAAGCCATGACGCGATCGACCATTTGGCTGACTGTTTGCGCTGCAATGGGCAGACCCGTGGCGGGGGAATAAGGGATGCCAATGCGCGCCCACAGCAGGCGCATATAATCATAAATTTCGGTAACTGTGGCGACTGTCGAGCGCGGATTGCGGCTCGTGGTCTTTTGCTCAATGCTAATCGCGGGAGAGAGGCCCTCGATATGATCCACATCGGGCTTCTGCATCATCTCCAGAAACTGCCGCGCATAGGCGGACAGTGATTCGACATAGCGGCGCTGGCCTTCGGCATAGATGGTGTCAAAGGCAAGGCTCGACTTGCCAGAGCCCGAAAGGCCCGTGATTACAGTGAGCGTATCGCGCGGAATATCAACGTCGACGCCCTTAAGATTATGCTCGCGGGCACCCCGAACCTGAATATGAGTCAGCATGGGCGTGCTGTTCCACATCTGTTCATGCGGGGCAAGTGGGCGAAAGAGGGGATTTAAGTCTGTAGTGGGGGCATTGACGGATCAGCGTGTGCGCCA